>JAESST010000185.1 GCA_016763995.1 Flavobacteriales bacterium
CAAGGAGCAAAGCCTCCATCTATTCCAATAAAGATAGAGTTAGGGATATGTTCTTTTATAAAATCACTCTGATTTCTTACATCCAACACAACGGCTGAGGTTTCATTCGCCGCCGCCTCAAATGCTTGTGGAGATAGCCTTTTTGACGCTCTTTCAATTATAGTATCAATATCTTCATAGCCTTCTTTATTCATTTTTACATTCAATGGAAAATATTGAGGAGGCGGTAATAAGCCATCGGTTACCTCTTTAATAAATTCATCCTTGGTCATGTCAGCTCTTAATGCATAGTTCATCTTCTTCTGATTCCCTAAGCTGTCTACTGTTTCTTTCATCATGTTCTTGCCACAAGCAGATCCTGCTCCATGAGCTGGGTAAACCGTAATCTCGTCAGACAAAGGCATAATCTTAGTTCTCAAACTATCAAACAAAATTCCTGCTAAGTCTTCTTGGGTCATATCAGCAGCTTTCTGTGCCAAATCAGGTCTACCTACATCCCCCAGAAACAGAGTGTCACCTGTAAATAAAGAATGATCTTTCCCATCCTCATCTTTTAATAAATATGTTGTGCTCTCCATGGTATGACCTGGTGTATGCAAAGCAGTTATCGTAATATTTCCCAGTTGAAAAACTTGATTATCTTCTGCTATTGTTGCATTAAAGGACGGATTTGCATTAGGGCCATAAATAATTTCTGCCCCTGTAGCTTTCGCCAAACTAACATGTCCACTTACAAAATCTGCATGAAAGTGTGTTTCAAATATGTATTTGATTTTTGCTTCAGCGTTTTTTGCTTTCTCAATGTAATTTCCAACCTCTCTTAACGGATCAATAATGGCTATTTCTCCATTGCTTTCAATATAGTAAGCTCCTTGAGATAAACATCCTGTATATATCTGTTCTATTTTCATCTTTTAAGATTTAATCAAAATTAAATTTTCCTCTTTTAAATTCTTGACAACTCTCTGACCAATTTTCATTTTCGGAAATATTGTCATTGATTAGGCAACTATCTCTTTATACAAAATATAAATCCCCATCACTAAAACGAACCAACCGAATGCCTTCTTTAACTTTTTCCCATCTATGAATTGGTTCAAGTAGATTCCCATAAAAATTCCAATAACAGAAAGCCCTGTAAAGCTTAATAGGAAACGCCAATCAATCGTCAAATTTTCAACATCTCCAATAAAGCCAATAAGTGATTTTACTGCAATGATCAGCAAAGAAGTTGCTACTGCCTTTTTCATCGGAAGATTTGCCAAAATCACCAAAGCGGGTATAATTAAAAATCCTCCACCTGCTCCAACAATTCCGGTTACCATGCCAACCCCCATTCCTTCTAATATAATTATTGGATAGTTAAATTTCTGATCTCCTTCAGCAACTTTTCTCTCTTTCTTCTTACGAATCATCGAAATAGAAGCCAGCAGCATGACCACTGCGAAAAAGACCATGATCGCTAGATCTTTTGTTATGACAGTTTCTCCAACATAAAACAATTCTTCTGGAATGCCAGGCACTATAAACTTTCGAGCAATATATACTGCAATAAAAGCAGGAATAGAAAAAACAATAGCTGTACGCCAATCAATTATCTTTTTTGGAATATTCCTCAAGGTTCCAACTGCTGCAGTGACTCCTACAACAAACAAGGAATAGGCTGTTGCCAAAACAGGATTAACTAAGAGCAGATAAACTAAAATTGGGACGGTCAAGATAGAGCCACCCCCACCAATTAAACCTAAAACCAGTCCAATCAACAAAGCACCCACATATCCTAATAAATCCGTTACTTCCATCTTTTAATAAATAATGTAAAATTAATATCCCTTTCCATTAAAACAAGTAACATTAGTTACACATCTAGCATCATTATCCTATTCCTATGAAGTTCAACATATCCATTGTTCTCCAATTTCTTTAACAATCTAGACACAACAACCCTAGAAGTATGAAGGTCCACAGCTATTTCATAATGTGTTTGCTTAATTTCTCTGTTATTATTCACTCCAGATTTTTCTTTTAAATAAGCGAGCAAACGATCATCCATCTTCAAAAAAGCTAGTTTATCAATTGTTTCTAACAATTCAGTAAAACGATTATGATAGCTATCAAAAACAAATTTCCTCCAACTTTTATATTTCCCGATCCATTCCTCCATTTTTTGTACAGGAATTAGAAACAATTCTACATCAGTTTCTGCCACCGCTCTAATTTCACTTTTCGAATTTCCAATACAACAATTCATGGTCATAGCACAGGTATCTCCTTGTTCTAGAAAGTATAACAATAATTCGTCTCCATTTTCATCCTCTCTTAATATCTTAATTACTCCAGACAGTAATAATGGCATCGAACGAACAACATTCCCAATATCCAGTAACGTTTGTCCTTGGTCTATTGTCTTCTGAACAGAAACTGACTCCATCTCAGCTAATAATTCAACTTCAAATAGCCTTTCATAATTTTCCATTAATTGTGTTCGCACAGTAGCCTCAAAAGTCGGAAATGCTTTTTACACATTCTCTCTACTCATGGTAAACAGGTATTTTCTAGATAAAAACTTAAAATACGGGTTTCTCCTCTTTTTTTTTCCAAATCTTTGATTCATCTTTGATACTGCTAACCAAGCTAAATTACTACCAATGAAAAAAGTAAGAATACTATCCATCGATGGAGGTGGAATTAGAGGAGTTATTCCTGCAGTGATTATCTCATACATAGAAAAAAAACTTATTGAACTTTCTAAAAACCCCAATGCTAGAATTGCAGACTATTTCGACATGATAGTTGGAACAAGCACAGGAGGTATATTAACTTGTTTTTATCTAACTCCAAATTCTAATCAAAATGGACCAAGTGCAAAATATACTGCTGAACAAGCTTTAGAATTCTATTCGAAATACGGTTACTCAATTTTCAATAAATCTAAAAGGAGACAGTGGTTTGGACTTCGCCAATTGAGAAATGCAACTCAATATAGTTCCAAAACGCTAGAAAAGATACTTCTAGAACGCTTTGGAGATTTAAAAATGCATCAGTTACTTCAAAAAACTTTAATTACAAGCTATTGCATGGGCGCTTCTATTAATGGTAAAAATTCAAGAGGAAAGTCTGCTGTATTTTTTAACAGCTTCGACAATCCAACAGAGAGAGACTTTTATGTTAGAGATGTGGTTCGATCAACATCTGCGGCACCAACTTATTTTTCCCCTGCAAAAATTGAAAATTTAGCAAATGGTGAGAGAATGACCAATATTGATGGTGGCGTATTTGCAAATAACCCAAGTATGTGCGCTTATTCAGAAGCAAGAAGCACAAAATTCAAAACTCAATCAAGTCCCAAAGCCTCAGGAATGCTATTGCTTTCTATAGGCACTGGTGGCGGTCAATTTAGTTTACCCCCAGTAAAAACTAGTAAAACTTGGAACATTCTTAAATGGGCAAAATCTATTCCTGAAATCATGATGGACGGAAGCATTGATACGGTAAACCATCAAATGCTTAACCTTTTCGCTACTTTAGAAAAAGAACATCAACTCAATTACAAAAGAATTGATGTAGCAAAAGAGGATCGAAATTATTCGGCTGATATGGCTGATGCATCTCCTGCAAACATTCAAAAATTAAAAAAAGCGGGAGAAATTACACTAACTAAATCTTTTCAAGCAACTAACGATGCTTTGGGTCTAGACAACTTTATTCAATTACTCATTGACAATAACCCAAGCAATTAAACCTTTAAAAAAATACTATGCCTATTTATAGAGAAAAAGAAAATAAGTTAAACTTAACGGTTAGCGACTCAGACAATATTGTAAGTATCGAAATTGAATGTCAAAATGGAACTATAGCTAGTGCTGCATTTACTTCTAATGCAGCTGTAAATGTAACTTGTGGAAATAGTGCTACCGTTTCAACTGCCTCTAACTTAAAAGATGATTATGATATATTTAGTTGTATCGCCTCTAACCCTAATGGAGATGAGATAAAAGTAGTGCATACAATTAAGGAAGCCAATGGCCAAGAAATAAAATACACCTTCCCCGATGATTATACCGGAAGCACCCCATATAATACAACTGATCTTACTCCCAGCTACGAGTTTACTGTAAATTTTAATTAAGTATGAAAATATTTAGACATTTATTATTTCTCTCCCTTTTTCTAACCTGTGGAGCTTCTTTTGCTCAAAGCTTAGAAGATTTAAAGGCTCCAAGTATGCCTGCTGCTGCAATTATTGGAACACAGGTAAACGAAATTAGTAAACCTAAAACCTTGAAAAAATTCGAGGCAGTATTGTTAAACAACTTTGTTGATTCAAATAACAATTTGCTTATTCCTAATAATTTTGCATTTGAAATCAACCCATTCATGCTTAGCAAGCGGAAAAACTTTGACTATAAGTCTTACTTAGACAATCGCTTTGAGACAAATATATGGAGACACTTAAGCTTTTCTTTAGCCTCTACTAATAACTATGTTATCAATGATACTGTTTCTACTAACGCATTAGGATTTGCGGCAAGAACCATCCTTTCTAACGGAAAAGTAGACCCTAAGCTTGCTATCAAGTATGATAGCATAGTAGAGCGTCACAAAAGATTGTTTAACCTGAATACCTCTATGAGAAATTATGTAAATAAATATGTGAAAGCAATTTATAGTAATAGAGCGTTGAGGCTACTAAAAGCCAAACTTGTAAAAGACTTTGGAGAAGGAGATAGTTTGTTTAACACCGCACTGAATGAGATTCCCAAAGGCCTAAATCCTCTTTCAGTTGAAAGCGATATTAACAGTATATTTCAAAAGTATTTAACTTCAAAAAAGGCAAATTCAATTGCAGATTCAGTCAAGGTCTACTTTGACAAAAATGTACTTTCCCCATCATTTACTAATCTTAAAAAAACGGTTTTAGAATGGCTAACAACTGACAAGACTGGGGTTGAAGTCGAATTAGCAAAAGAAGTTTTAAATGCTCTTCCTAATGTAGATGACAATCTTTTTGCCTCGAACAGCAGAGCAAGTTCTGCTATTATAAATGACAATATTGATAATTTAGTAAAAACCAAAGCATTAACTAAAACAGATACTGAATTCAGAAATTTAATTCAACAGGTGAAAGTAAAACGTTACGGGTTAAGAATAGATTTAAATACAGCCATGGGACTCAGTTTTACCAATAATGATTTCGCTGGTTTTGGTTTTAGAAATGTACCTCGGTATGGAGCCTGGATGAACCTTTCTTATAAAGGTTTGAAAAAAGACACGAGTATTCGAAAGTCTGAGTTCATCTTTTTTGGACGCTACCTTGGAAATAACCAAAATTTCCTTTCTCGCTTTAACTCTACGGATTCTTTAAACTTTAAAGCGGGAAATGCATTCGATTTCGGATTTAGATATGTCAAAGAAATTCAAGACTTCTCATTAGAAGTTGAATATATCTATCGTTTAAATCAAAACAAAAAATCAATTATTATTAGTGGAGAAGAATTCTCAAGAACAATTAATGACGACACCTATAAATTATTGGTCAATCTAAATTATAAAATCAGTCCAACTGTTGTTTTCTCTTATAGCATTGGTAAAAACTTTAATCAACCCAATCTTACTAAGAGTGACTTAATTAATGGTTTCACGGTAAACTTTGGGTTTGGAGCTTTAAATGGTGAAGACTTGGTAGAGCTTGCAAAAAGAGAAGCCATTAGTGGCGCTCAATAAACATATTATTAATCGAAACCAAAATGGAGAAAGTTAAACCATATACCTCCTATTACCCAAAAGACACAAATGCTGAAAGTAAAGAACGAAAGCATATTATCTTATTAGACGGAACCTGGAACGATGAAACAGGGCAAGGAGCTGATAATCTAGTCACAAATATTGTGCAAATGAGTCGGGTTTTTAAAAACGACGAAAGCAAGCAAATTGTACGTTATCATCGTGGGGTCGGGAATGACAATGATAATAATTCTATTAAATCAAAATGGAAAGGTGCTACTGGAAAAGCCATTGCAGCAATCATTGAAAAGGCATATGCACGTTTTGTTCAAGACTGGCAAAAAGGCGATCGAATTTATATTTTTGGATTTAGTAGAGGTGCAGCCGCAGCCAGAATATTAGCAAGTAAGATTGCCAATGAAGGCATTCCTAAATGAAGGCATTCCTAATGGAATAAGCATTACCCTAAATCCTATTCAGAATCAAGAGACAAAGGTAGTAGAACAAGTCGTTGACATTAACAAGATTAAAATTGAGATGGGAGAAAGGCCTTTCCCAGTTGAAATAGAATTTCTTGGAGTTTGGGATACAGTAAGCGCTTTAGGGCTTGCAAACAATACATTAAGATTTATTGGAGCCAAAAAAGATGATTTGTTTACAAATGAGTCCATTGCTCATAATATTCAAAGAGCCGTTCATTTACCTGCTATTGACGGAACAAGAAATCCCTTTGTTCCATCTTTAATGAATTATAAAGAAGGTGTGACACATGAAGTATGGTTCCCCGGAGTTCATTCAGATATTGGAGGGAGCTATAAAGAAGATGACATCGCTCAAGCTTCTTTACATTACATGATTAAATGCATGGAAGAATGGAACAAGGAACGTAAACTACAAGATTTTATTTTTGATGATAAGGCTAGAGAATTGTATACAAAAGCGCAGCTAAAAAAAGCTCACTTTCATTTTCATGGAAAGGCTTTAGGGAAAGATTTGAGGCCCATTCATGTACAAGCAGACGGAGTAAAATCAGAGAGATTAATCCCTAAAATTCATCATCTTTATTATGACATTGCCTCTCAGAAGATTTCTTATAGCATTTTTGAGATTAAAAAATTCTTACGAAAACCAATAGAAAAGTCAATCAATTTTCAGTACATGCCATTCAATGTTAAAGTATTGGAAGGCAAATATGAGATTGTGAGTTAAATTTACAACAATAGATTAGCCTATATAAGTCTATAGATTTACTCTCATTGATTTCCACTTTGCTATAGTACATCTAATGTTGTTGAAGGTTAAATAATATGCCGATTCAATTGCAAATAGAAGCTTCGCTCATTACTTTTTAGGCTTATCATAGATTTCATACTTCTGTAACTGGTTACATTCGTGTTTACTTCCCTATTTTAGATTCTGTGCATTTAATTGACGACTAATTAAATACCCTAAATAGCGCAAACGCATTTATGAATTCACACAAATAAAAGGACTTATTACGATTTACACGACCAATTCAGATTATGGAGATGTAGCTATAGTTGCCGTCATTCTTATCGGAATGACTCAGATTTCATAAACATGATAGCGATTCCAGACACTCAATGTCAAAAGGGAAATGAATTTGCTTATTTCTTACTTCGAGCTTCGGATAATATTGTATTATTTCAAAAAGGAATGAATAAGGAAATATTAATGAATGTAAATTACCGGCCTTAGGGAAGCAAGATAAAAGCAATTACTCACTATAAATCAACCTATTAATTAAATTAAAGGCGGTGTATAGAAATTAATACATCCCCTTTTTTTGTATGTATCTCCCTGAAATCAGGAAGTAGACAAACCCCCTACTATTGGTTATAAATCGTGCTTGCTTCGTGGATATTTTTGTAGTGTATTCTTTCTATGCTTAAAAAAATCACTAAGTGACAGAAGACAATTCGATTCCTTCAGGAATCGTAATACAGGATTGGCTTAAATCATAGATTCATCACACTTAAAAACGAAATTATTTATCAATCAAATACAATTCTATGGAAAAGAAAAAAAAGATCTCAGACAGTCTAAAAAAACAAAACATCGTATTAATTATAAGCGATCAACAAACTTGGAATCCAGATTATAAAAAAGGATTCCCAGATGATTCTGATCAGGAAGTTAAAAACTTTCCTGCAATGGATAAATTGTTAAAGAACAGTGTGGCATTCCAAAACGCACATTGTAATGCAGCAACTTGTACTCCAAGCCGTACTACTTTATTTACAGGCAGCTACCCTGCCCTTCATGGAGCAAAGCAAGTATTAGGATTTGACTACCCATTTGAAGAAAAAGGATATACTCAAATACAACAGGGATAATTACGCAACAATTTCCAAAACATGTTTAAGATGGTTGAATCTACCAACTATCAAACTGCTTATAAAGGAAAGTGGCACATGACTAAACCTACTCAGTTTGTGAACAACAACAAGAAAGGATCAAAAGCTTTCAATCAACTATACTGGACAAAAGAAGATGTACCATTCTTGAAAGAAATGTATGGCATAAATGAATGGAATTACCCTGATGCAGGCGATGATGGAAATCTTTTTAATTTTGGAGGTGGGAATGTCAATAATGATGGCCGTTTTGTTGATGGAGATGGGCAAAATGCTTGGTATGGCGAAAAAGAAAATTCTAAAGAGGAACGCATTGAAGCTAGTGCCGTTAACTACCTTAAAAAGGTAGATACTAAAAATGGAGAAAACCCATTTTTCCTAGTTGTTTCTTTAGTTAACCCGCACGATGTTTTAGCTTATCCAGGCAATGGAAGAATGGTAGACAATGGAAGAAGAGATCCGCTATATAAGAAAGCTGGGTATAAGGACAAAGATTTTAAGCATTTAGATGTTAAGCTTCCTGACTCATGGAATGATTCCTTAAAAACAAAGCCCAAGGTTCAAAAGTCTTGGAGAAGAATCTGCCAATTAGTTGGTCCAATTAGAAAGGGTGAAAAAAAAAGAGCGAATAACTATGTTAAGTTTTACGCCCATTTAACTTCTGTGGTAGATCAGGAAATTAATAAAGTACTGAATGCTTTAGAGGAATTTGAACATGATGAGAATACCCTTGTGATTCGAATTAGTGATCATGGAGACATGGGAATGGCACATGGTAGACAGAGACAAAAGATGTACAATGTCTATCAGCAAACCTTGAATGTTCCCCTGATATTTTCACATCCGAAAATCGACGGTAGCCATTCAACAGAATCTTTTGCTGGTTTAATCGACTTAATGCCTACCATTGCCGATATCGTTGGAGCAAATACAGAAGATTTTAACCTTCAAGGTGAGAGTCTTATTGACGCCATTGACAACCCGAATGAATCATTCCAAGATCATGTTCATTTTACCTTCGATGATAACTATGCCGTTTCAAATAAACCATGGAGTATGGGTGCTTCTCACATTCGATGCATTAAGCAGAAAAATGCTGAAGGAGTTATTTGGAAATATGCAGTTTACTTTGATCCTGATTATGGACAAGAAATGGAGTACGAAATGTATAACCTGACAAAGGATTCAGATGAAAAGATCAACCTAGCTCATGAAGATACAAAATTGGATAAAGAAACTGCCGTTATAATTGAGGAAAAGCGTCAGGAATTACATCAATTATTATCAAGAGTAATAGATGAGAAAGGAACAAAACCAGATAGCGTTCTTTGGCCTGAAAAATCAGGAGATACTCCAGGAAAATAGATTCAATTATTACTAACTCAATCAACCGACCCCTTTTGACAATAGTCAGAAGGGGGACGGTATTTTACAATCATTATAACTTTTACTACTTCAACTAGCTCTTAACCTGAACTCGATTATTATTTCAGTCTACAAGTACAAAAGAGAATAGTTTAAAAAAAACAGGCCTACTTCTCTTGAAAATACTGACGTAAAGAAAGCGATGTGTAAAAGCTAATACATCAGCGTAAGCTTATCCAAAATCCGGGGAGCAAGCAATAGCCCTGAATTAGGCCATAAACAACTGATTATGTCAACTCATATTTGTGGTATTCCAATGTCGGAACACTTAAAATAAATTATTATGTCAACAACTATGAACGACGTAAAATTGAAAGCGCACAACTTCAATGGGGTACTTCTACATGTAATCAAGATGATATTCAAACATGTAATTTTAGAATGGTATTTGAAACCACTCCATCCGTCTGTGCCAACAGAAACAAAGGCAAGATCGTAGATATTCTACCTGTAAGCCACTGGAGTGCTCTTCTGTAATTATTACCCGATCTAAACCAGGTACTAGAGATGTTTTACCGATTATTAACAAAGCAAGTAATGGCTTTACCATTAATCGAAGCAGCAGTATTGATTGGAGTCAGTCGTTTTATTGTTAGCCCTAGGAAAAACCAATAAGAGAAGAGTCTATCAGCTTAAAAAGTCCAAATTCAATGAATTGAATTCGGGCTTTTCTAATTCTCCATTTTTTACCTAACACTCTATCTTCTAATTCATCTTAACTTTATTTCACAATAAACTCATTTGTAGCTTACAATAAGTAAAGTTTAGTTCCGTTCACTTATTGAACTTTGTTACAACAAAATTTTTTTTCAAAAATCAGGGTTTTCCCTCATTTTAATTTTAAATTTTATGTGTCAAATTTGACATGCCTATGCATACGACTTACACTCTCCTTAAATTACAATAACAATGAAAATTACTTCTTACATCTTGCTCTTGTATCTGGCTTTTTTGTTTCTTCTTTCCTATAGTATTCCAAATGATAAGCCAATCTCAAAAAATGAAGATAATCATTACGCTTAAAACAACTTAATCTACTAAGTCTGATTGAATAGCATATTTTACTAATCCACTAACTCCACGAACTTGTAATTTGCTAATCAGATTTTTCCGATGAGACTCTACGGTATGATGGCTAATAAATAATCTCTCAGCAATTTCATTCGTAGTATACTCCTGAGCAATTAAGACAATTACCTCCGTCTCTCGTTGAGTCAACTCTACATTCCCTATGCGTTTTTCTACGACACGCTTCTTTTGCATGCTTTCCATAATTCGTTTCGTTACTGCAGCACTGTAGAATGCTTCTCCACTCATGATGGTTTCTACTGCAGTTTGTAATTCTGCTTTGCCTGTATTTTTTAAGACATAACCATGTGCTCCTGCCTTCAGTAACTTTTCAATGTATTCTTTGCTACCGTGCATCGTCAACATCAACACCTTTAAATTGGGGTATTTTTCAAGAACAGCTTTTGTAGCTTCTATCCCATCCATCACTGGCATGTTCACGTCCATTAAAATAATGTTTGCTTCTGTTTTAGAAAGACAATCAATCAGATCTACTCCATTATTTGCCTCACCCACGACTTCAATTCCTTTCATGCTGTTGATGAGCGCTTTTACTCCATCAACAAAAATCTGATGATCATCTACAACGATTGCTTTTATCATGCGTTTAAATTAATAGGGATTTCAATAATAGTAGTAGTTCCTCTGCCTTTTTTTGTATCAATGTGAACGGTACCTCCTAATTTAGAGACTCTCATCTCAAGGTTTCTCAATCCCATTCCTCCTTTTTCTTTAGCCTCAGATAGATTAAATCCAAGTCCATCGTCTTCAATCATGATGTTGATCATCTCTTCTTCATGATTGAACTGCAAGGTTAAATTATTTGCTTTTGAATATTTCAACGTGTTGTTTACTATTTCTTGCACCATTCTATAGATGCCCACTTCTACATTTATCTTCAAGCCTCCCTCTAATCCGTATGCCTGTATGTTGCTAATCTTTCCAGATTGATCTATGCTTTCACACAATTCTTCTAGTGCTCTAACCAAG
This sequence comes from Flavobacteriales bacterium, assembly GCA_016763995.1. Lineage (GTDB taxonomy): Bacteria > Bacteroidota > Bacteroidia > Flavobacteriales_E > Vicingaceae > NORP294. Next base: position 11,586 of record JAESST010000185.1, read on the forward strand.
CCAAAATTAGCAACCATACCCGTTCCTAAATTATGTGAGACCCTTCTAACTTCCACACAAGCTTCATCTAATAAGCTATTGGCTTTTTCGTATTGTTGTTTATTTTCCACTTGATTTTGATCAATTTTTTCATCCAAAGCAGAAAACAACAATTTAACGGTAGACAGCATGCTTCCCAAACGATCATGTAAATCAGTGGCAATACGCATCCGCTCTTCTTCCTGTCCTTCCAACATGGCATTGTAGGTTTTTATTTCTTGCTCATCCAACAAGCCTTCTATTTTTTGTTCCGCAATGAGTTCATCCTTTTTTGCTATTTTTTTACGTTGCACGTAGAGTACTCCTAAAATAAGCACCACTAATAACAGTGCTGAAGCAGCAGCCAGTAAAAGATTCCGTTGTGCCTCTTTGGTCTTGTTCTGTTCACCTAACAAGACAATTTGCTGTTCCTTCTTCTCCGTTTCATACTTGGTTTGCATTTCGGCAATGCTGGATATTTTTTCTAAATTGAGAAGTGAGTCTTGTAAGCGACTATAATTCTTATGGCTTTCAAAAGCATTCCTAAATTCATTTTTTTGCGAATAGGAGTCGGATAGAAATTCATAGTTCTTTGATTCCATGTATTTATCATCAATTACATGTGTGATTCTAATTGATTTCTTAAAATAACTAATGGCGCTGTCCTGTAATCCTCGATTATAATACTCTACTCCTAGATTAAAAAGAATCAGGGCTTGATCTGGCAATAAATTAAGCCAAATAGCCTTTTCAAGTGCCTTAGAATAAAATAAACTCGATAATTTATACTGTTCTAATTTACTATAGCAGAGAGCAATATTTGAGTACCCTTTAAACATAAGGTAGTCATCTTCAAGCACAATTGATATTTCTACCGATTTCTGAAAATAATCTAGTGATTTTGTATAACGTTCATTCTTAAAATAATAGTTCCCCCAGCCAGAATAGATATAGGATAAGCTTCCACGATCATGAATATTCATTGCTAATTCTTCAGCCTTATGGAGATAGTTTTTAGCATTCTCCATTTGATCATAATGTCCCGTCCTGAAATAAGTTGACACAAAATCAACTTATAATGAACAATAGAGAGAAATCGCCGAAGAAGCGTAGTCAAAAAGATTACAGTATGGGCTTTAAATTAAGTGTCATCTCCCAAGTAGAAAAAGGCGAGAAGACCTATAAACAAGCACAAAATCAATATGGAATCCAAGGTAGAAGTACCGTTTTAACTTGGTTAAGGAAACATGGTTCTTTGGACTGGAATCGTCCGAAAATACATTCGTATTTTTCTAAAATGAAGGAAACTCCTGCTCAACAAATAAAACGTTTGGAACGAGAATTAGAAGATGAACGTTTGAAGAATCTTATTTTAAATAAGGCGATAGAGATTTCTGATGATCAACATGGCACCTCTATTCGAAAAAAGTTATTTCCCAAACTTTCGGATCCATCCAAGACAACAACGAAGTAAGTTTAAGTCGTTGTTGTCGATTGTTTGGGATAAGTAGACAGTCAGTATATCAAGCTAAAAAAAGAATCTTAAAACGTAAGCAGGAGTTGAAGCAAGTGAGTATCCTTGTTCAACAAATACGTATTAAAATGCCACGAATTGGGACTCGTAAGCTTTACTATTTAATAAAAAAGGAACTAGAATTATACAAGATTAAATTAGGAAGGGATGCCTTGTTTAATCATCTAAGAGAGGAAAACATGCTAATCAAACCAAGAAAGAATTATACACAAACAACACACTCCAAACATTGGCTTAGAAAACATCCAAACCTTTTGAAAGCAATGGAGATATCAAGAGCTGAACAAGTTTACGTAAGTGATATAACTTATATAAAGTCAAGAGAAAGAACACATTATTTATCCTTGGTGACAGATGCTTTTAGTAGAAAGATTGTAGGCTATCATTTAAGTGATGATATGAGTGCAGATAATGTGGTAAAAGCAGTGAGAATGGCAATAAAATATCGAAGAACACAACATCAATTGATACATCATTCAGATAGAGGATTACAATACTGCTCAAAGTTATATCAAGATGAACTTACTAAAGCAAGTATTACTCCTTCAATGACGGATGGATACGATTGTTACCCAAATGCTTTAGCAGAAAGAATGAACGGAATTCTAAAGCAGGAGTTCCTATTTTACAAATGCAATACAGGGAAGGACTTAGAAGCTTTAATCAGTGAATCAATTAATATTTATAATACTGATAGACCACACTTAAGTTTAAACATGAAAACACCCAATTTTATACACAAAAAAAGCAGTGAGGATATCCTCACTGCTTTTAACTAATTTTATTCTATAATCTGGCAACCTATTTCAGGACGACTCATAACATACGTTTACTTTAACGACAATATGCATTTATTATTTTAATACATTCCCTAAGAATTCATGTATTCAACTTGTTTATTAAAAGCTTTTTGCGAAATTTAAATTCTCAACTACTACAAATTAAACTTTTCTCTATATGTCTAAAAGTTACGACTTTGGATTAGCCCTTAAACACAATTACGCCGACTTCTTACATTTGGAGAATATCCTTCTTCTTGAAGAAATCAATCAAATCAGAAACTTCTGGGAGCCCGATAAGACAGAAAAAGCAACGATAGACAGTGAAGATGTTTATGATGATGAGTTGAGGAAAAGCTCTGTTATGTTCATTGATAATAATGAAGGAAACGGATGGTTATACCATAAGCTTGCAACTTTAGCTATTAATACCAATAATCAGCATTATTGCTTCGACATTTTGGGCTTTCATCAAGAGCTTCAACTGACAAAGTACACTACAGGAGATTTTTTCGAGTGGCACTTAGATTTCGGAGCAGGAAACATTTCTGCTCGAAAATTAAGTATAACAATACAGCTTTCAGATTCTGAAGAGTATGAAGGAGGAGACCTACAATTCATGATCAATCAAAAAGTAGTTTCCGCTCCAAGAAAAAAAGGGACAGTGATCATATTCCCCTCTTTTATAATGCATCGAGTTACACCCATCACCAAAGGTATAAGACAATCAATTGTAGGTTGGGTATCAGGGCCTCCATATCGTTAAATCCGTTTTAGAATTGAATTTTCCGCAAATATTCCTACCTTGTTCTGTAAACTCTTGAGTTATGCTTGAAAATCAGAAACATTTATTTAGCTTAAAAGAAGATATTTATTACTTAAACTGTGCCTATAAGGCTCCTTTGCTGAAATCGGCGGAAGCTGCCGCAATAGCAGACTTGGTAAAACAACGAAACCCTGCGAACCTGCTTCCTACTGATTACTTTAAAGAAGCTGAAGAAGTAAGAGAATTATTTGGCCGGTTAGTCAATAGTAAACCTTCAGAGGTTGCTATTATTCCATCTACTTCATATGGCTTTTCATCTGTGCTCAACAATATCTCTTGCAAAGAAGGACAACATGCCATTACAGTAGAAAGTGAATTTCCTTCTGATTACTTTTCTATTGAGCGTTGGTGTAAAACTCACCAAGCAGAATTGAAAGTTATTTCACCTGATGCTAATTCAAACTCTATCGCTAAAACTTGGAATCAAAATATTTTAGACAGTATTTCGGAACAAACAGCTGTTGTTATTATATCCTCAGTTCATTGGATGAGTGGATTAAAGTTTGACCTAGCTCGAATTGGAGAGAAATGCAAAACTGTAGGTGCTAAATTCATCGTAGATGGAACACAGTCAGTTGGAGCCATCCCAATAGATGTTAAAGCATGTAAAATAGATGCTCTTATTTGTGCATCCTATAAATGGCTTTTCGGCCCATACTCAGTTGCTCTCGCTTTTATCGGAGAGGCGTTTCATCAGGGAATTCCCTTAGAGGAGACTTGGATGAACAGAACCAATGCTCAAAATTTTGCACAACTTACCGAATATGAATCCGAGTACACTCCAGATGCAGGACGTTATAATGTTGGACAGGTTAGCAACCTAACTTTAATGCCCATGTTAATTGCTTCTCTTCAGCAAATTCATGAATGGTCCGTCGAAGGAATTCAATTATATTGCAGAGAACTAGTTCTACCTCTCTTACAATACTTAAAAGCAATTAAGGTTGATCTCGAAGAAGAAACGTATTTCTCGCATCACCTCTTCAGTTTGCCTCTACCTTCACAAATAGATACAACTCATTTTACCAACGAACTTAAAAGAAGAAATATCATTTTATCTGTTAGAGATGGGAAATTGAGAGTTTCTGTGAACATCTTCAACACTCCTAAAGACATTCAACAATTGATTAGAGCTATAGAGCAAAATAGAAATTAGTGTTTTGTAAAGCTATTTCTCAGTTGCCAATAAGAGATTCCAACGGCTATATTAATCGCCATTAAGAGCTGCCATAATGTTTGGAAACTAAAATGCGTTGCCACTTGCATTCCAATTAGCGGAGCAACCATATGACAAAGACTAAAAGCCATGCCCATAAAAGCAAGGTATCTCCCTCTTAATCTTTCAGGGGCTCGATCAATAATTACCGAAGCAATAAAAGGTAAGCTTAATATTTCACCCAGTGTAAGAATAGTCATTCCTAATAAAGCTATCCATATCGAATCATCAAACAATAGAATAAAAAATGAAAAGCCAATCAGAATTGTTCCTAAGGCAATCAAACTCATTTTATTCCTCTTTTCTAATAAATGAATTATTGGGAGTTCTAAAACTACAATCAATAACCCACTATACGCCATTAGTAAACCAATAGTGTCCTCATCAAAAAGTAACTCTTTCTTATAAAATACTGGTAAACTATTAAAAAGCTGCATAAAAACTATTGCCAAGAAAACCATCAATAGAAGAAAATAGAGAAACATCCTATCTTTTAAAACTAACTTCATAGAAGGTTTCTCTTCGCTCTCATTTTTAACCTTCCGAACTCCCTCCTCCATTACCTGCTGTCTAAAGATATAGAGCAATAGTAGCGCAGCAACAAAACAACTGATCGCATCAATCCTAAATAACCATTCATATCCTGAAGTATAGGCAATCATGCCACCTAATGCAGGTCCAGCAGAAAACCCTAGATTAATCGCTAGGCGATTCAACCCAATTGCTTTTGTTTGCATTTCCTTTCCTGCTAATACAGCAATAGAAGCGATGTTTGCTGGCCTAAATGTATCCGCGAGTAAACTAGTACAAAACAGTCCTATGGCAAAACTAAAGGGGGAATGTAAATAGGATAAGCAAACAAAGGAAATGGCAGTTACAACTAAACTCAAAAACTGAATTCTAAAAGCTCCAATCGTATCCGTTAAAATACCACCAATGTAATTGCCAAAGAATGACCCAATTCCATAAAACAGTAAAATCATTCCTACAGTACTTAAAGAATAACCTTCAGCAACAGTTAAGTAAAGTGAAAGAAAAGGTAAAACCATTGCTCCTGATCTATTCACTAAAGTAACGAAGGACAAAAGCCATACTTCTCTACTGATCCCTGAAAAACTGTCTTTAAATAGTTTAATCATTTTCTATGCCTGCTTCTAATAAGCAGGGAAATTAATAATAACTCACTACCATGTAGGCAACATAAAAGTGTTATTTTGTGTTTAAAAGCATAATAATCAATCAAAAATGAAAATAGTCTATCGCCTATTATTTAGTATAAGCTTAATTATTTTGTATAGTTTGAATTTAAATGCCCAAGAAACTATTATTCGTGGGTCAATTAGTAATCAAGAAGGCACTAGCTTATCAGATGTTACTATTGTAACAAAAAATCAATTTTATGCAATTTCTGACAAAAACGGAAGCTTCATCTTAAGAATCCCCCAGAATCCTTCAAGTGTTTCTCTCTCGATTAGTAGATTAGGTTGTCAATCAATTGACACTACAATTCTAATTGACAAGGAATTTATTAGTCTTGACATAGTAATGCAAGAAAAAGTATATGAGCTAGATCCTGTAAGCGTTAATTCAGATTACTTTAACATCATTGAGGAAGCGAATAAAATAGTCTTAGATTTTACCATTATAAATAACAAATTGATTTTTCTATATAAAGAGAAGCAAAATCAGAAACTAGGCTTGTTTAATCTAAATGGTGACTTAATACAAGAACAGCTAATTCCTTCTTATTATAAATTCAAACAAATAGTTATAAGTTGCACGGGAACAATTCTAATCATCGGTAGGCAAGAGTGTAGAGAATATTTCTTAAATAACATGCAACTCGACTTTTTAAACTCATTCAGTAGAAAGAAATACGACAATATATTACAGCCTTGTATTGCTAAGATTAACGAAACGCTCTATTTCAAAAGATATAGAGATCATAACAAAGTTGTTAATTATTCAGCATCTACCGATCAAAGTTTAAACTCAATCATAACTATAACTGACTCAGGCGCACTGAAATTTGCGCATGATTACTTTCTTGATATACTGATAGCATATACAGATGCTGCAAGAGAAAATTATACATCCCCTAATCAAAGAAAAAATCATTATAACTACGTTAAGGGAGACGAAATATTTAATCTTCACTTAATAAACGATAACTTATGGGATGGCAATATGTTAAAACTAATGATTGATAGGAGAACAGATAGGATGGTACAACAATATATGCATATAGAAAGCCGGCCAATACAGGCAGAAGAATTTGTAGTAGACAGTATCTTATATATTATCAATCATACAGATAAAACCTTGCTCTATTTTAACACGAACACAAATACAATTAAAGAAATACCATTTAATGGTATTTCATGGGAAACTAAATATCAGATAATAATAGATAAACAAACTGGCAAAAACTACCTAATGAATTCTAACTCTCTTGGCAAAATAACACTAGATATTATCAATTTAGAGGATTCATACAGTTCTCTTGAGAAGATAGCAACTCTATCATTGAACCGAGATAAAAAAAGTAAGATACATATCCATGATAGTACCCTGTACTACATTACCCATGGAAATCGGTTTAAATCCCAAGAGCTACACTAACTATACATTTTGATATCAAGCCCAATATTAAGACCTAAATCCATTCTAAATCTTGTTATATAGTACAACCAATTGGAGCAATCGGGATTTAAAAGTATTAAACCTATTTTGAATACGATCTCTGTTAATTAGCAATCTATTCTAAACTACTTTGAACCCAGAAGTGGTGATGGTTCAATTGGAGTCTTTCAATGCAAAACCCAAAGCCTTGTTTCCATCCTATCAGCTTAGTTATTTTGGGTGAAGAGATTCGTATGCTTATTCATCGGAAGATTCTCTACTACTTAATAACTGCTTATATCAATTGGGTATTAAAAAAGTATGGGCATAAAAAAACCCCTTCTATAAATAGAAGGGGTTTTAAAAAGAATGGCGATGACATACTCTCCCGATTGCTCAGTACCATCTGCGCTATCGAGCTTAACTTCTCTGTTCGGAATGGGAAGAGGTGAACCTCGATGCAATAATCACCATAAATCTTCGTCATTTTATCAAAATGTGATAAATGACATATTTTATTATGACATCAAAAAGAAAGAAAATACAGTATAATATATAAGAATAAAAACCATTAGTAGAAAGCTTACGGGTAATTAGTATTGCTTGGCTTTGACATTACTGCCTTTACACCTACAACCTATCAACGTCATCGTCTATAACGACCCTTAAAGGAAATTTCATCTTGAGGTAGGCTTCGCGCTTAGATGCTTTCAGCGCTTATCCCTTCCGAACGTAGCTACTCTGCGATGCCACTGGCGTGACAACAGATACACTAGAGGTTCGTCCAACCCGGTCCTCTCGTACTAGAGTCAGAACCTCTCAAATTTCCAACGCCCACTGTAGATAGAGACCGAACTGTCTCACGACGTTCTGAACCCAGCTCGCGTGCCACTTTAATGGG
>JAESST010000186.1 GCA_016763995.1 Flavobacteriales bacterium
CCATAATATTCTTTTGTTAAATCGTAGAGATAATCCAATTGCAAAACCTCTCCTAGGCAACGGTAAAAATTATTCTCCGGAATCCGATCACTTAACTGAAAATTTAAGAACAACTTCTCTTGATATTCTTTCTTGCCTTGCATATAGCAAGTTACTTAATTTAACGATCTTGTGCAACAGGCACAAGGTGTATAGGCAACCCAACTCGCGAACTTTCTAAAGCGTGCGCATCTTAGTCTACTAACAAAATCAATTAAGGGCTAGCTTTACGAGTTACTACAATGTATAATAGGAATAAACGCAATTGAGTTTATTCAATTGTTAGCTGCAATTAAAACCAATAACTGCGGAAAGAATTAAATAAGAAATTCTATTTTTGCGGTCTGTTATACTAATTCAATATTTTATCTGAGCCTTTCTAAAAAGGCAAGCTCGACAAAACGGGGAACTAACGCATAGAAATCACTCTGATTTTAATGCTCAGATAGTAATATCCATTTATTTCATCAAATCTTAAATAAAAACAATTGATTAGTTAATCGATTGTATAGTCATGTTTTAAAGTGTTAAATTCTTGAAAATGTGATGAAAACGCAATGAATTAAAAATGAAAAATAAACAGTTAATTAGTAGGGATATTGAAGTGTTTTATAATAAAGCATCCGAAGAAACCCGACTTGAAAAAGGTATGGGAGTATTTGAATTTGAAAGAATTAAATCACTCATTGAAAAATATATTCCCTCAACATCTTCAAGAATTATTGATATAGGTGGAGGCACAGGGAAGTATTCGGAATGGCTTGCTAAAAACGGACATCAAGTTCACTTGGTTGAACCCGTTGCTAAGCACATAAAAATAGCTCAAAATAGGGCCAGTAGATTAAAAAATAAGTTTTCTATTCATTTGGGCGAATCCCGAAAGTTAGAATTTCCAAATAATTTTGCCGACCTGATAATTTTGCATGGACCTTTATATCATCTTCAAAAAAGAGAAGATAGAGATTTAGCTATTAGTGAAGCTAAACGCGTCTTAAAAAATAATGGAATTATTTTGGGCTTTGCTATTAATTATACATCATCAACGTTAGTTGGCTTATTAAATGGTTTAATTCATAAAAAACCCTTTCTTGAAATGTGTAAAAGCGAATTAACATCTGGAATACACAACCCCCCAGATGATTTTCCTTGGCTGCTAGCTGAAGGCTATTATCATAAACCTGAACAACTAAAAGCAGAATTTGTAAATCAAGAATTAACTTATCTCAATACTTATGCTGTTGAGGGAATGGCCTGGTTAGACAGAGACTATTTTGTCAATATGCTAAACGAAACAAAGAGAAAAACATTGAAAGAACTCACAATAGTCACAGAAAATGACAACTATCTTTTACCCTTTAGCCCACATATGATGATAGCTGTAAAAAAACAAACTACTTATGGAAAGTAAAGACAGATATTTTAAAGCTTTTATTCAAAATAATGGGCAGCTGAATGAAATAGCCCTTGGAGAAAAAATTGGACTTATTGAAGTTGAAGTTCGCGAGATAATTGTTCGACTTTTATCCGAACACAAAATAGAATATGCGGAAAACAGGTTTTGTAATTATAGACTTAACACAAGCGTTAAAAGGAAAAGCAAAACAGGTAACATCACTTATCATCCATGGTGCTTAATGCTAGAGTCGAGTGCAGTGGTTTCTGACAGCACTGGGAAATCTTCGTTTTTCTTCACTTGATTGGAAAATGGAGGATTGGAAATCGAAGATTTTCCTAATTTGTAACCGAAACATAATATACGTCGAGCACCACAGATGATAGCTAGTCGTTGGTAATAATACAAGAGACAATAGTTTGAAACACAGATTTTACAATAAAACAAAAAGGGAACAAAATAAGATTCAATTGTTGATTGCTTCGGTAGCAATTTTAGTCATACTCTTATCTTTTTTGATTTCTTGGATAACTCGATTTTACCTCATTGGGGTTTTTACTTTTTCGATAGTTTTATCCATCATAGCGCCGTTTTTTGATACGCCTTCTTTAAGGAAGAGTGGAAGACTAATTTATCATTCATTACTTTTTTTATCTGAAAGGCCAAAAAATGGAATAATTAAAATACATGGAGGAAGCTTGTTCGATTATGTTTTTGTCATAGACCAAAAGATGAATGGAAAACAAAGATCGAGCTTTATTATTCAGCAGTATTTACAAGGACTCTTGAGTCTCATTGAAGAACATGAAAACAATGGCGCCGATAATATTATAGTTAATGGTACAAGTTATATAATTAACGAAAACACAGCTCAGCGAATTGGGTTTAAGCTTATTAAAACCAATTATTTACAAAAGATGATATTGATATACAATTATTTCAATATCTTAATAAGCTATTCAATTGCAAAAGCCAAACTGTCATTTCCGAAATTGAATGAAACGAAAACATTCGAAACAAGCCTGAATGAGCTTGTTGAACGAAAAGAATACATAAGGAACTTGAATGAGAAATTAAAAAGTACAATTGCTAATAAAGGTAAGTGAGCGTTGCACCGGCCAATAATTGCTTAATGTTTTTTGAAAAGTCGTCAGTTGATAAGGGGGAGGAGTTGATCTGTTAGAGCGTAATGTTGGGCGTCTAAGAAGTCTCTATTGTTTTCTATCGTTTGCAGGATAATTTTGAGGAATTTTAAACAAAAAATGACCCTTAATTAGAATTAAAGTAAAAAATGTATGACTACTGAACATTTCGAAAAACTTCGGAAAATGTATTTGAGAGCAAATGTAAATACTCAAATATTCGACACTACTGAATGCGAAATTGAATTAAAGAAATCTACAACCTCGCTGATGATTTCTGAAAAATATTTTCATGCTTTAGGGGCAATTCATGGCTCTGTATATTTTAAACTGCTAGACGATGCCGCTTTTTTCGCTGTTAATTCAATCGTTGAAGATGTATTTGTACTAACAACATCATTCAATACAAATATAGTAAGGCCGGTAAGTTCGGGGAAAATAACAGCAATAGGAGAAGTGAGGTTTGTATCTAAAAGTTTATTCATTGCAGAGTCAACGTTGCTTAATGAGGATGGGAAAGAAATTGCATTTGGAACCGGACACTTTGCAAAAAGTAAAGTTGGCTTGACTAAAGAAATTGGATATGAATAAAAACGAATGCAGAGCAATGTAGTCTTGTAATCAGTAATCAAATAAGTTTTTAAATTTAGAAAATGAAAACAACCCCGGAACATGATGCACGAATAGCAAAAATGATTTTTGCCGCTGTATATCCTCTTTATCTTAATAAAGTTGAGAAGAAAGCTCGTACAAAGGAAGAATTACATCAAGTAATAGAGTGGTTAACGGGTTTTAATGAGAAAAAGCTGCAAGAACTTATTGACGAAAAAGTAACTTTTGAAACTTTTTTTGCGCTTGCCAAATTGAATCCAAATGCGCATCTAATTAAAGGAGTTATTTGTGGTTATAGGATAGAAGAAATTGAAAGGCCATTGACAAAAAAAGGAAGATATTTAGATAAGTTGGTGGATGAATTGACAAAAGGAAGGAAGATGGAAAAGATTTTGCGACAAGCGTAAATAAAACAACACAAAAGAAACACATTTACCACAAGCATATAGCCAATGGGCTGAAGTAGCTGTTAAACAACGTAATTTTAAAAAGCACTATGGTCGGTCGATAGGGTTAGAACATTTTCAATAATCCCATTGGGCACATGTAAGCCATCTGCCTTGACGAACATTAAAAAATCTAATATCCCCATCAGTTTCATAATAAGAGTAGAAAAATTTCGGAGCTTAAAAATAATTTCATTATATTTGTACCTACAAATAAAGTGCATGTTATGAATTATTACTTTGAAGCAATACACGAAATTATTACCACGGGGCATTGGGTTACAGATTCTATTTCTAAAGAATTAAAGGAATACCAAATTTACGAGCCCCAGTTTAACGTGCTTCGCATACTAAGAGGAGCAAAAGGAAATCCGATATCCGTAAATACTATTTTAGAACAAATGGTGCAACGTTCGAGTAACGTAACTCGAATCGTAGATAAACTGACACAAAAAGGACTGGTAGAAAGAACATTGTCAGATACAGACAGAAGAAAAATGGACATAATAATTACTGATAAGGGAATTGAATTATTAGAGAAATTAGATAAAAAGGTATTCAGTTTTCATAAACCAATGATGAGTAATTTAACTCAAGAAGAAGCGAAATCTTTAAAACAATTAATTATTAAACTAAAAGGAAAATAATATGAAAAATATAATAGCACTAGGAGGAAGCAATAGTAAAAAGTCTATTAACAAAACATTTGCAAGCTATGTTGCCAATCAGATTGTAGATGTACAAGTTACAATAGTAGATTTAAATGACTTTGACTTACCCTTGTACGGTATAGATACAGAAACTAACAATGGAATCCCTGAAGACGTAAAGCGATTAAACAGTCTTTTAGAATTATCAGATGGCTTGGTAATATCCTTGGCAGAACATAATGGTTCCTACTCTACGGCTTTTAAAAATGCTTTTGATTGGCTGTCAAGAATTGACAAAAAACTATGGAAAAATAAACCAATGTTGCTGATGGCAACTACTCCAGGCGCAAGAGGAGGGATAGGTGTTCTGTCCAGTGCTAAAATGGCGTTTCCACATTTGGGAGGAAATATAATTGCTGATTTTTCTTTGCCTTCATTTTATGATAATTTTTCGGAAAATGGTATTAAAGATGAAGAATTAAATACGGTTTTGAAAGAAAAAATAAAGATTTTTCAAGAAGCATTGTAATTTTAAGATAGAAGGATAGTAAAACTATTTTTTTTACTAAATACACGTACCTACAAATAATGTATAAGTTATGAATAAGCAAATAAAAGGAATACACAACTATAAAAATATTGATGGATTAATTCCAGGAGTGAAAGGACAAAGGGCTTTTCCAAGTAATGAGTTTAGAGCAGCAGACCCATTTGTAATGTTAGACCACATTGGCCCCGAAAAGGTGGGTCACAATTGGTTTCTTGATGGAAAGGGACACGACCATCCACACAGAGGTTTTGAAACCTTGACTTTTATGTTTGAAGGTACTATGCAACACAGAGATTCTTTAGGGAATCGAACATCTTTATCTTCAGGTTCAGTACAACGAATGAATGCTGGTTCCGGTATTATTCATGGTGGCGACATGGCTTCTGACGTTCAAACACAGCGTTTTCACGAGATGCAATTGTGGGTAAATAATCCATCATCAGAAAAAATGTCTCTACCCGATATAAATAACATTACTGATAAAGACATTCCAAAAATTACTGAAGACAATATTACGCTGCGCCTTATTTCAGGAACCTTGAATGGTGTAAAGGGAAAAATAGAAACCAAAGCAGAGACTCAAATTGCGCATTTGATAGCCAGCGGAAAAGGAACAATAAATATAGGCGAGTTTCCAAAAGGGAACAATGTGATGGGATATGTTTTAGAAGGAAGTGTACTAATCAATGATTCAGTAATTAAAGAATTTCAACTAGTGACATTTGAAGACGATGGCAATTCAATTCAAATTGAAACAGAACACAATGCTCAACTAGTCATTTTATCAGGAAAACCTCTCAATGAACCTATTGTTTATGGAGGCCCTTTTGTGATGAATACACAAGAAGAAATCAATCAAGCCAATATTGATTTTCAGAATGGGAAATTTGGAAAAATAGAATACTAAAATGAAAAAATCAATCACAATATTATTCTTCGTTTTACTATCAAGTGCTTATTCGTTTGGGCAAAATGATAGTTTAAAGATACGAACTGAAATTGGTGTTAGAGGAAGGTTACAAACTGGCAACTTGAATCAATTCGCTATAAATCCAAATGCGAAATTGGGCATTTCTAAAGACAAGTTCAATACCGAATTTCAAGCCGACTATCAATATTTGAATATAAATGACTTTGTTGTAAAAAGTGATTTTTGGTCATCTGGGATTTATCAGCACAGACCAAACCGAAGAATGTATCCTATGGCGATTGCTCGATATGGGTTTTCTAAATCTTACAGAATAAATCAATCCATACTTTCTGGAATAGGTGCAGGAGTTAATATCCGTAAAAAATCACCAACAGATTTAATTCAATTAAATGCATTTACAGGATATATGAATATTGAGTTTGAAAATGACATCAAGCACATTTCAATTGTAGGTGGTCTTTTAATAAAAATGATGCATTCTATTTCAAAACGAATCCATGTTTTGTGGGATTTGAATTCTTATCATTCTAGCACTGATAATCAATTTTGGGGTCTATATAATCTTGTAATGATTCAATACAAAATTCACAAAAACATAGCACTTAATCTTTCATATAATTCTACTCATAATAACAAAACTATCGTAGGTATGAAGAAGACAAATACATTGATGCTGTTTGGTTTTAATTATCAATACAAGCAATAATGATAAAAAAATCAATACTTAAAATATTAGCCATAGCACTTATGCTAAACGCTTATGCACAAAAACCAAATTATGAATCCAAAAATCAATTAAGTATGAAAGAAAATAAAAGTTTAACAGTATCAGACCATTCTAGAAAAAGAATATTAGCAAGAGGATGTGATCCAGTTGCATCATTAGAATTTTCAAAAATAGTGCCTTCACTTACCGGAAATGCAAAATACACACTTACTTTCAACGATGCTGACTTTATAGAGCAGTTAAAGTCAAGAAAATGGTCCATTGTTTTTTTTGCACCAGGTGCTTGTAGGTTTAGTGCTGCCAAACAATCTATTCCTGGGGGGAATTCCGAGACAACCGGCTGGACATTGGAACAATATCGAGAATTAGTCTACCAACTTCAAGGAGATAAAGTACAGATTGTAGAGGTAATGGATGAAGCAGAAACGGTAATGCTACTTAACAAAGCATTGGAAAAAGCAAGAGAAATAAAACAATAAGCAATTAAAATTTGGAAAAATGAATAACACAATAAATGTAAAATCAAACAAAATGAAAACGACAATGAAATCATTAGTAACAGGAATATTCGTTTTAGTATTTACAATAGGTTCATTTGCACAAAGAGCAGATGCTAATTATGTGCCTAAAGATGCAAAAACCGATAATCTACTAACAGGAGAAAACACAGTACTATTAGTAATAGATTGGCAACCAGATTTAATAAAAGTGGTAAATAATATTGACCAAAAAGTGATGGTGAACAACATTCAAGGAATGATAAAAACGGCCAACCTATTTGATGTGCCAGTCATTGAATCGACCATAGGTGTAAAAATGGCAGGAAGTGCCACAACGGTAGATTCCATAAAAACTCTTATAGAACCTAATGTTACAAACATTGACAGAGTTGCCTTAAATGCTTGGCAAAATAAAGCAGTTGTTGATGCGGTAAAAAAGACAGGAAGAAAGAAGATATTGATTACAGGTCTTTGGACTTCGGGCTGCCCAACATATACGACTTTGGACGCACTATTAGATGGGTATGAAGTGTACATTCTTGTCGACTGTATGGGAGATGCAACTACAATGGCACATACTACAGCCATAGATAGAATGGTACAAGCAGGGGCAATTCCATTTACTTGGGAAGGTGCAGGTGCAGAAATGTTACGTTCTTACACCAATTCAAAAGCATTTACAGGTGAGCAATCTAAAGGAGGGTTTGTAGAAATTATGCTGAAACATTTTTATCCATTCGCAGGAAAATACTAATCAAATTCACAAAGCGAAATTCAACAAGTACGATCGTTGGGTTTCGCTTTTAAAAACGAAGCAAATGGCTACTGATTTAATAAACGACAAAACGAATAAAGTGCTCCTTTCAATGAGTGTTCCGATAAGTATTGGGATGCTATCCACATTTCTATTTCAAGTAATCGACACCTATTTTGTAGGGAAATTAGGAGCAAATGAATTGGCTGCCTTAGGTTTTGCCTCTACTATTTATTTTTTAGTAGTCGGTTTGTTTATTGGATTATCTGTCGGTGTTTCCATTATAATTGGCACCGCAAAAGGGGCAAACAATATCAAAAAAGTAAATCAAACTGCTGTAATTGCCTTATTAATAAGTTTATTTTTAGCAGGTCTATTTGCCACTTTAGGAATATCTTTTGTAGATCCAATATTTACATTAATGGGAGCAGACGAAACTATTTTACCACTAATAAAAGAATATATTGTTCCATTACTCTACGGAATCCCATTACTAACAACTGGTTTAGTGGCAGGCGGAATATTAAGAGCAACAGGCAATATTAGAAACCCAGAGATAATTATGGGAATTGCGGGAATTATTAATTTAGGGTTGGATTATGTACTCATTTTTGGGAGGTACGGATTTCCTGAAATGGGAATAAAAGGTGCTGCACTAGCAACAGTTTATTCTTGGGTATTTGTGCTTATCGGAATGCTAATCTTACTTATTAAAGACCGACTCTTAATCATCGACTTAAAAGAAACCCTTTCCAACTTCTTTACTACAACTAAAGAAGTCGGGAAACTAGGCTTACCAACAATTATCACTCAAATTATTGCTCCTCTTACATTAATATACTTGACTTTTCTATTTGCAAAACAAACATCAGAAGCAGTGGCAGCCTTTGGAGTTGCCAGTAGAATTCAAACTTTATTAATGATTGGAGTTTTGGGTGTAAGCACCGCAATTACGCCATTTATTGCTCAAAACATGGGAGCAAACAAACAGTCTAGAATAAATAAATCTATTGTTTTTGGAGGAAGAGCATCAACCTATTTAGGGTTATTAGTTTGTATTTTACTGATGATTTTCATTAAGCCTATTGCAAGCATTTTTAGTGAAGACATTCAAGTGGTCCATTATACCTCTATGTACTTTTATATCGTGAGTATTTCCTATGTTTATTATGGAATTTTCATAATCACTTCTTCAATTTTTAATGGATTGAAATTACCTCTAAATTCAATGAAAATTATGTTAGCTAAATCTATTGTCTTAACAATTCCTTTGACGATAGTAGGTTCTTATTTTGGTGTAACTGGTATTTTTATTGGAATTTCATTAAGTAATATTTTAGCAGGAATATTAGCAGGATACGAAATGCGAAAGCACTTTAAAAAAGTAAATTCTGAATTAGTCAATGTTAATATTTGGCAGGAATACAAAAATGACATTAAACGAATCTTCAATCTAAAGTGAAATGCTTGCCTCCACATAAGACATACACATTTGCAATTCGCTCAAAGATCAACAGCACAATCTAAAATTACAAAAGAGGGTGTTTTGCTAACGGTAGAAAGAGGACGAAAAAAGGCGAAATGACAACAATGTGAAAAATAATAGCGGTTTAGTGCTAAAATAAATGGTAGTTTTTTTGTACAAAGTTTGGTAATAGATTGAAATATCAGTGCTTTGTGGTTTTGATACTAAGCGTTGTAGATAATTAGAACAAACATTATGCAACAAATAAAAGGGTTTGAACGGAAATTTGATTTTTCCTTTCAGCAAAATGTTTTCCCATCGATTATTGAAAGACTTGATGGAACCTTTATACGACTAAAAACAAAAAAACGGACATTGCTTTACACAACAAAACAGAAATTAACAAATTACTATCACAATTTCAGGATTTAGTAAAATAACATTGGATAAATTAACTGAATAACTCAAGGAGATGTTTACAGAACGGCTCTTCATCCGAGACTAAAACAACCAATGAGAACAATGGATTTGTTTGTAGCGGAACACGATGACTATTATTTAGCAAGAATAACTATCCACAAGGCCGTATAGAAAATTCGCGAGAACTTTCTATACGGTTTATACTTGCTAAATTAGGTGCGTTAAATAATGAGACTAGTATTATGTGAGTACGTTGGCAATAATTTAAAAATCATACAGCATCAAATTATGACAAAATCTATTTTTATACTTGCATTGATTTTAACTGCCAATGTATTGTCGGCTCAAAATGAAAACAGAATCTTTCAATTTGATAAAGTTTTAAATCAATTCAACAAGGTGCGGGACTTTTGGATTTCAACCGATGGAGATGAAGCATTTGTTACTTTACAAAGTCCTAATGGCGGAATTTCTCAGCTAGCTATGATTAGGAAAAAAAATAATGAATGGTCAGAACCTGAGTTATTACACTTTTGTGATTCGAATATGTATTTAGAGCCTTTTCTATCGATGAGTGGGAATCGTCTATTTTTTGTTTCCAATAGACCTTTAGATAATAAGACCAATCAGAAAAAGAACTTTAATATTTGGTATGTTGATAGAAATAATAGTGACGATAAATGGTCTGAGCCAAAAAATATAGGAAGTCCAGTTAATTCAGACCTTGATGAGTTTTACCCTTCAGTAAGCGAAAACAACAATCTATATTTCACTATGGACTCGCCCAATGGACTGGGGAAAGATGATATTTATTTTTGTAAATGGGAAGCTGGGAATTATCTACCTCCTGTTCTTCTAGATGAGAATATTAATAGTAAAGGCTATGAATTTAATGCATTTATCTCTAGGAAAGAAGATTTTATCATTTTTACAAAATACAATGAGAAAGGCGGACAAGGAAGTGGCGATTTATACATTTCAAAAAAAGATACAGACGGAAAATGGCAAAAATCAACCAACATAGGCCTACCAATAAATACAAAATATATGGAATATTGCCCTTTCTATGATGAGAGAAATCAAATCCTATATTTTACAAGTAAAAGACAAAATATTAAGTCGAAAAATTTCAAAAATACATCAGATTTTAAAACATATATTGAAGAAAGTGAAAACGGCTTGAGTAAAATTTATATGATTTCCATAAAATTAGAGTAAATACCATTGCCAACGTAAGCTTTGAACTAGCCAATGATTCAGTAAAAAAACACTTCAAATTAGTTTCTCTATAAAAGTTTCAATTTCAGGTTTATTGTATTTATTAGAGGAAACGCTTGGATGGGAAAAAGGGAATAAACGTATTTTTTTATTTCATTCCGAGCATAACAGTTATTAAAAAAGAAAGTGAAAGCAGTAAAGAGAAGTATAGGTATAAAATTAATTGAAGAGTTATTTGTTAGCATTCCGAGAGGAGTTGTGAAAATGAGAG
>JAESST010000187.1 GCA_016763995.1 Flavobacteriales bacterium
CTTTCGGGGAGTGCATTTTCACAATACTATTATAACTCTTTTCCTACTGCTGGAATAAATCCTGGAGGATTAAATATGGATGCAGAGTTTCCGTTTGGACAAGGATTGCCTACAGGTTGGACTACCATTATTGGCCCTTCTGTAGCAACTCCAGCTTGGTCTCCAAATCAAACGATTCCATTTACATTTAATTTTGATGCGGGAGCGGTTACACAATATAAGGTGTCTAGTACAGGGGTATTAACATTTACAACTGCTGCTACTGCTGTTCCTGGCGCAACTAGCGCAGCCTTACCATCGGCAAGTATTCCTGATAAATCAGTTTGTCTGTGGGGAATTCAAGCAAGTGGAACCAATGACTATGTGGTAACTAAAACGTTTGGGACAGCGCCTAACAGACAACATTGGGTTTTCTTTACCTCTCATGCTTTAGGAGGTTCGGGTTGGTCTTATTGGTCAATTGTAATGGAAGAAACCACAGATAATATTTACATTGTTGATCAAAGGCATAGTGGAACAACAGGTGGTGTTTCTATGGGAATTCAAATTAATTCTACAACAGCTGAAACGGTAGGAGCTAATGTGCTTCCAATTGCAGGTGCTAATTCTGCTGCTTCAGATAATGCATATTACGAGTTTGTTCAGGGAGTTAGACCAGCAGATGATATCGAGCTATTAAGCTTGAACTTTACTACTGCTAACCCAGGAGTTGCAAATCCAATTCAAGGAATGATTAAGAATGCAGGATCTGATACGCTTTTAACTTATACTATGACTTGGTCTGCTGATGGAGGAGCAACATCAAATTCTTCTATAATTACTCAAACTATATTGCCGGGAGCAACAGCTTTATTTAATCATCCTACGCAATGGACACCTGTTGGAGGAGTATATAATTTCGAAGTATACACATCATTGCCAAATGGGAATACAGATGCAAATATGACTAACGATTCTATAACAGTAGGTATTGTTGCGACTTCTGGTAATTCAGTTACGAAGAATCCTTTATTAGAGGAATTTACTACTGCGCCTTGTCAATTTTGTCCAGATGGAGCTGTTGTGGTAGAAGCGGTTTTAGTAGCAACCCCATCAGTTGTGGCTGTTGGAGAACATGCATGTTTTGGAACAGATGCAATGACTATTCCTGAAGCATCAGCCTATTGTGCTGCATTTGGTAATGGAGCACCAACAGCATGTGTTGATAGAGTATTATATGCTGGAGAAACTAGTGTAGCATTTAGTAGAGGCGGAGGAGCTTGGGGAAATAGAGCTGCTAGTCAGGCGACTTTAGGATCAGCTGTTGATGTAACACTTACTGGAACTTATAATTCTGTAACAAGACAAGTGAATGTAGACATGAATGCAAATTTTGTTGATTATGCAGTAGGAGATTTGAGAGTTACTTTATTTGTGGTTGAAGATCACGTAAGAGGAGTAGGATCTGGATATAATCAGGTTAATGCCTATAATGGTGTTGCTGGACATCCTTATTTTGGAGCAGGTAGCCCAATAACTAATTATGATCATCGTCATGTTTTAAGAGATGTTTATCCTACAACTGATGCATGGGGAGACAATACGGTTATCCCTTCAGCTCCTGCCTTAAATACTTTGTATACAAAAAATAATACATTTAATCTAAATACATTATGGAATGCTGATTCTGTATACTTGGTTGGGTTGGTAAGTTATTTTGATGCAAATGTTGGACAAAGACAAGTGTTGAATGCAGTTCAAGTTAAATTGAATAACTTGATTACAAGTATAGATCAAGTTAAAAGAGATGCTGCGAGTTTATCAATTTATCCTAACCCAACTAATTCATTGACGAATCTTGAAATCAATTTAGAGAAATCAGTTCCAATGAGTGTAGTTGTTTTTGATTTGGCAGGTAAGAAATTACTTTCTAAGAACTACGGAGTAATGGCTGCTGGAAATCAAAGAGTACAATTTGATGTTTCTAATCTTTCAAGTGGAATTTACTACGTAAATCTTCAAATTGGAAACGAAGTTATTACTAGAAAAATTTCTGTAATAAAATAGATTTTTTTTAAATATAATAAGGAAGGCCTTTCTACTACTAGAAAGGCCTTTTTTATGGGTTCAGTTTGTTTAATATTCATTGGCAAAATTATGTGGAGTGAATTATCAGATTTGATATTCAATCAAAATTGTTAGTTATGGAAAAAATGTTATTCTATTAATCGTATTCTTAAGTGTATAACTTTATGGACAGGGTAGTGATAGGAGTGTTATTCAAAATATCACTGTTATTCCTTCACATATTTTCCAATCATATGAAAATTAGGATGTAGTTCTTGAGAAAGGTAAAATCTCTTTAATAAGAGATTAGGTTGAAAATGATACTTCTGAGTATAAAGTGAGAATTGATGGAACAGGAAAGTATTAAAACGTATTTTTTAATGAATCTGCTAAAAGATGTTGCAATATTGCGAAGTATGAGGGGAGAAGAATGGCATTTAGACTTTAAAGAAGAATGAATGACGTCAAGCTAGTTTTGTCAGCCCTCCCTTTAGAAGAACAGATGCCATTTCATTAGAAGAGAGGGGTGCATTGATAGTGTAGAATAAAGGCCAAGGATATGGCTTTGTAAAGAATTTAAGCTTGCCGGACTCAATAGCTTTGGTCGCTTAGTTGAGAGCTGTAGGAAAACTTTATTATGGTCGTGGATATTGTTCTTCTATTAGCTAGGCCTGCATTAGCGAGAGGGATTTATGAGTCTATTGAGCATTGTTACAGAATTGGCCGATTAAGAGATTTTAATGAAATAGTGGCAACTACCGAATTAAGTATTTCTAATGATATAGTCTATACACCAACAACTATCTGGTAAATGTTCAGTCTAGACTTAGTTGATGAATTAAGAAAAAGCTTGCAGTATGTTGCAAAATCAAAAAATAATGAATTAGAAAGTGCTATTTCTAAGTAAATTAAAAAAAAAGATTGCTGTTTAGCTACGGAACTATGAAAGTTTTCACAGAAATAAGAATCTGCTGCGTTAAATATTTAGAATTTAGTCTGCTATATCTATAAAAATTCACCTTGTATATTATGACTTCTAAAATTCTAAATAATAAGGGAACTCAGGTTAATAACAAAAAAAGCTTGCTGTGAAAACAGCAGGCTTTTTATGCAAGAATTTAAATTCTTTCTATTGAGTAATCTCTAATGGAGGGTTTACAGTTGTTGGGTTTTCTCCTGGAGTTACGTTAGCTTTAATTCTAATTACTGTTGTAGCAGGCTCAGTATTTGCTGTAATAGTAACTGATTTACTTTGTTGGTTTGCTTGTGTACCCGGACTATAAACTACTTTAATTTCTCCTGTTTCACCTGGAGCAATCGGTTGTCTTGGATAATCAGGAACAGTACATCCACAGCTACCTTTAGCATCCGAAATGATTAAAGGAGTGTCTCCTGAATTGGTAAAGGTAAATACCTTTGGGTTTGTTGTGTTCTGTTCAATTGTTCCAAAATCATGTTCCATTTCAGCAAATTGAATTGATGTTTTTGGTCCTGTATTTTCGGGAATAACTACAGCGTTATTATCAACTGTGGGTAGAGTAGCATTAGAAGAAATATTTGATGCAGTTACGGCACTCGTATTAGATCTGTCATACGAAACATCATTATCTGAAAAGATCATTACTGTATCGACTAAGGTTAAAATTGAAAAGGCAATTAACAGCCCAGTTTTTACATTATCATTCATTATAAACGGGTTTTAAAATTTAGACGCAAATATAATTATTCATATTCAAGTTTTGCTTTTTCAAATTTATCACTTTGAATTACATTTAGAGCTTCTAAATAAGAATCATTCAGCTGATTAATGATTTCAAAATATGCAGAA
Source organism: Flavobacteriales bacterium (assembly GCA_016763995.1). Classification (GTDB taxonomy): domain Bacteria; phylum Bacteroidota; class Bacteroidia; order Flavobacteriales_E; family Vicingaceae; genus NORP294. The sequence goes on from JAESST010000187.1 coordinate 3,875, forward strand.
ATTGAATATAGATTTCTTGCCAATAAAGCTTTTAATTGAGTGTCAATTAATTTTTTTGACTTTTTGTATTCCTTTTCATTCCGCTCGACCTTTTTCTTTTCAGCGAAAGTGAAAAACTCATCCATGAATTCTTTCTCTAGTGTATAATTCTTATTAAAGCTATCGAAGTTAGGGTATTGCTTGTGCAATTTTTTCCTATTCTTATTAAGGTAGGTTAATATAAAGTCATTATAGGCTCCTTTTCGAATTAAGTTTTTATTTAGATTTGAACTTAATGTGGTATCCCATGGAACAAAAATATCAGGCATTACTCCACCACCACCAAATACAACTCTTTTGTTTGGTGTA
>JAESST010000188.1 GCA_016763995.1 Flavobacteriales bacterium
AATGGCAACAGTCCGATCATTCCAAAGCGATGGCGGTCGCTACGGCAGATAATGTACTTGGGGACTTTTCCGGCAACAGCGTTAATTTCCAGGGGACCAAAAGCCGTGTTTACCGGGAAAAAGAGCGCTTTTTGATTGATACAGCGGCTAAGGACGGTGTTACAAGTACCTTTGCCATTAAGTACACCTTTGGTTTCTACCCCTTACAACAATATTTAGTCGAACTAGAAAACGGGCATATACAGGCTTTGAATATTGCCTGGGATAGCCGTAGTAACGAGGAGGGCGGACAACGTTGGTTTCATCTGCAACCCGACGAAAACATCACATTGGAACATCCCTTTTTCTGGACCAGACATTTCCAAAACTGGAATAGCCGTTGCGCAGATTGCCACTCAACTAATATCACAAAAAATTATTCAGCCGACCTCGATAGCTACAACACAACCTGGTCAGATATCAATGTAGCCTGTGAAGCCTGCCATGGCGCGGGTTCAGAGCATGTCGCGATGGCGACTAAGAATAATTTCACCGATGGCAACGGGTTTCGTTTTAATCTGGAGCGGACACCAGGCTGGAGCTTTACTGCCGACGATGCTATCGCCAAGCCTAAAGGCTTAAAAAATTCCGACCATATCAATATGTGTGGCAATTGCCACTCGCGCAGGTCGCAGTTGGTTGAGAACAGCATCGGGCAAGATTTCCATAACACCGCTGCGTCGCAATTACTTAATCGAGAATCCTATTTCCCCGATGGGCAAATTCGCGATGAAGTTTTTGTGCTGGGGTCTTTCCTGCAGAGCAAGATGCATGCAGCTGGGGTAACTTGCTCAAACTGTCACAACGCCCACACTGGGAAAATACGCATTGAAGGCAACGGCCTGTGTAGCCAATGTCACCGTGCTGAGGTATACGATTCACCGAAGCACCACCATCACGCCAAAAATACCGAAGGGGCAGCATGTGTAAATTGCCATATGCCCGCCCGTACCTATATGCAAATCGATCCGCGCCGGGATCACAAATTTGGTGTGCCTAGACCTGATCTCTCCCTGGCGTTGGGCGTACCAAACGCTTGCACGGATTGTCACCAACAAGGCAAGGGACTAGGCAAGAATCAAAATAATAAGGATAGTAAGGAAAAGGACAATGCCTGGGCCCTGGAAAGCCTCACTAAGTGGGGAATAAAGTTTGATGACAAGCACTGGTCATATTTAAATCACCGCATTCAGCAGGGAGATATACTGGCAACACGCCCACTGAGCGAAACAATACTGAAAGGAAACTTGCCCCATGTAATTAGTGCGGGTTTATTGCAACAGCTCGAAACCATGCCCCCCAGAGTGAGCGCAGAAACAGCCGTTAAAAGTTTAGAGCACACTAATCCAGTAGTGCGTAAGGCAGCTGTTAGAGCACTTAGAGCTATGTCGCCGCCTATGCGTTGGCAGCTTTTATCTCCACACATGGATGATTCTAGCCTTTCTGTTCGAGTGGCAATCGGTGATGCCCTGGCAGACATCTACAGCGAACTAGCTGGCAAACAACAAGCGCAATTAGCTTCGCTTATTGAGGAGTACCGAAAGGCGCTTGTGGTCTCTGCTGGCTCTCCAGCTACTCAGGTGGCGCTGGCTAATCTTGAAGCTAGACTTGGTAATGATAAGGCTGCCGAAAAAGCGCTATTACAAGCGTTGCGAATCGAACCCAGCTACGTACCAGCTATGCTAAATCTTGCCGATTACTATCGCGCGTCCGGGCGAGATGCAGAAGTAGAACCCTTGCTGAAAACAGCCCTTAAGGTCGCCCCTGATAGCGGCGCGGCTCACCACAGCTATGGTTTATTCCTGGTGCGTATGCAGAACTTCGAAGCTGCCTTGCCTCAACTCGAGACTGCAATCCAACAGGCGGATGCTTTGCCACGCTACGCCTATGTCTATGCAGTGGCGCTGGAAAGTATAGGTCAAACACCAAAAGCTGTAGATATATTGATCAAAGCGACGGAGCGTTGGCCCAATCAATACGATTTGTTAATGCTGTTAGTCGATTATCTGGATTGAAGCAATAACGTTCAGTTGGCGATGAAGTACTTATCCTCATTGAGCGCCATCGCGCCGAGTGCGCCCGAAGTCAAACGTTTGATTGAGAAATACCGTCATTAAGTCGTATTCGTCAGATTTTAAGCACCCTAAAAGTGCATGTAATGTTAATTATTTTGTATGTAGATAAAGGTGCCGTATGTAAGGGATAGAGGGATAGAGGGATACTGATTATCATTCACAGTAAAAGAAGCATTGTTTTATATCCGAAACAAAACTATTGTTAGTGCAGCAAATAAAAATACATTATTTTCTACAGTCCTACACCAGAGGTTTTTCAAGTGGTCAGTGATATAAAAAAGGGAGTTAAATCAATGCCCCAAACTAAAAATCTACTCTTTGGTATAACGCTATTTTTTGTAGGGTTATCGGGTCATGCAGCAGAAAACACAAAACCAAATATGCTGATGATCTGGGGTGACGATATCGGGCCCTTTAATATAAGCGCCTACAACCGCGGTGTAATGGGATATAAAACACCCAATATTGACCGTATCGCAAACGGCGGGATTCTGTTTACTGATTCCTATGGCGATCAGAGCTGTACCGCAGGCCGGGCTGGTTTTATTACTGGTCAGCATCCGATACGAACTGGTTTGACCAAAGTAGGGCTGCCGGGTGCAAAAGAAGGTCTACATAAGGATGATGTGACCATCGCAGAACTATTAAAAGCACAGGGTTATGCCACTGGCCAATTTGGGAAAAACCATCTGGGTGATCAGGATGAGCATTTACCGTCCAACCACGGTTTTGATGAATTTTTTGGCAACCTGTATCACCTCAATGCTGAAGATGAACCCGAACATCCCGATTACCCCAAAGATCCTGCTTTCAAAAAGAGATTCGGACCACGCGGCGTGATCCATAGTTTTGCCGATGGCAAGGTTCAGGATACCGGGCCGCTAAATATGAAGCGCATGGAAACCATCGATGAAGAAGTGCTGGCCAAGACACTGGCCTTCATTGATAAGGCGCATAAAGCTAAAAAACCTTTCTTTGTCTGGTTTAACACCACTCGGATGCATGTCTGGACACGCTTAAAAGAAGAGTCAAAGGGTGTCACCGGCCAGGGAATCTATGCTGATGGTATGGCTGAACACGATGGTCATGTCGGCAAACTACTCGACAAACTCGATGATTTGGGCATAACGGACAACACTATCGTCATGTACTCCACCGACAACGGGGCTGAACTTATGCTCTGGCCTGACGGCGGCTATACCATGTTCCGAGGTGAGAAAAACTCCAACTGGGAAGGCGGATATCGTGTGCCGATGATGGTCAAATGGCCAGCTAAGATTAAAGCAAACCAGGTATCTAATGAAATTATCTCTATGCTCGACTGGATGCCAACGCTGCTAGCCGCCGCTGGCGATGCTGAAGTTAAGGCGAAGCTAAAGAAAGGCATGCAGGTCGGCAACCTGAAGTTCAAGGTACATCTCGATGGCTATAATTTTCTGCCGCATTTTCTTGACCTCAGTAAGACAGGGCCTCGAAAGGAGTTTATCTATAGTTCTGATACCGGTGAAATCATTGGGCTTCGCAGTGGAGACTATAAGTATGTGTTCAAGGAACAGCGCGCGCACGGCCTTGAAGTCTGGCAAGACCCCTGGGTTCAGCTTAGAGCACCCAAGTTATTTAATCTGAGAATGGATCCTCTCGAACGCATGGATCATGAAGCTGGGGGATACCAACAGTGGTATGCAGAGCACATGTTCCTGTTTGCACCGGCGATGTTCGAGGTGGCTAAATTCAAAGCAACATTCAAAGA
>JAESST010000189.1 GCA_016763995.1 Flavobacteriales bacterium
CCGCTTACTTTTAATTCATCGTCAATGTCTACATCGAACTTATAAATTTTGTCTTTACCATCAAAATCTACTTCAATGGATAGGGAAGAGCCATGAAAATTGGCGATGCCTTTGAGCATACCTTTCATTGGCTGAGCACCTTCCTTAGAAACTTTAATAATGGCTTCTAAAGAACTGTTATCTCCTTTTGAATTTTGATTCACATTGGGAATTTCTGAACCCAAATCCCATTCAACATCCAGATCGAAGCTATAAGAAGCTGAACTGGGCAATTTGGTATAAGCAAGAGAAAGCGTTTTAATGGTCATGCTCAAATGATCTATCCAGTTGGGAGCGGGTAGAGTAAAACCAATTTCACTTAGTAAATGAGAAATTTTAAAAGTGGGCTAGTTTTGTAAATTCCCTTGGAAACTCCAACTTTTTGAAGCAGAATCATATCCAGCATATAAATACAACTCAATAGGTGTTTGAGATGTTGGAGCGATGATTAAGGAACCATAAATGTCACCTGAGAAGTTGGACTTTAGATATTTAATATCAAAACCAATTTCCGTCACCTTAAACCAGGGGGCACCTGTACCAAAAGATAATGAGATATTTGGAGCAATTAATAGGCTAGCTGCATAAGATTTATTCTTGGCATCAACCGTTATACTCACCGATTCAATTAGAACTGGATCTGTATTTTTAGATCCATCAAAGGGATTGCCTATTCCATTTCCTAAGGGGCCTTGTAGCAGTTCAGTAATGCTAGGGCTATCTTTCTTTTCCCAAGCAGAGAATGCTCTAAAAACGTAATCTGGGTAAGAGCCTGATACATCAAAGAGTAGTTTCGGATTATCATCTAATTCGAAAATTCCAAGTAGGGAAGCGTTAATTTCAGTACTGGTACTAATGGTCACTCCAAAATCAACTTCTACGGTTTTTAACGCTAGTATACCTGGAATTATCTCCCATTTAAAAGAAGAGTCAGTTGCAAGACTAATATGAAAAGAATTGAATTTGGGCGCTGAGGAAATGTCTATCCCCATAGAAAAAGACGTTAAACCAAATTGGCTTAAAAATGGGATGTTGCTTGGGAGTACTTGACTTAAGTTAACACCGGGAACAATGCTCAATAAATCGTTAAAACTTAAATCCTCTTTAACACCTGCTAAAGAAGTAACATTACCTGATAAGAATAGATTGCTAGAATTTATGGCAAATTGAGAAGTTAAGTCAATTTGTTTGGTGATTTGTTCAAAAATTGCATCTCCAGTTACTTGAATTGTACTTGAAGATAGCGGGTATTTGCCTGTTTTAGCAGTTGGGTCTTCATATCCCCAACTTACAAAAGTGAGTAAGTCAAAAGAAACGTTTTTAATTTGATATTCACCAATGGCAGGAAAGTTCATGCCTCCGGTTGAAGGGGCATAAATTAGATAAGGTGACTTTCCCTTTCCTTTGGGTGTTTTGATTTTTGCTTCAAGTTGGAAGTTATTTAAGGGGTTGCCGTGCGGTGGATTTTTTAAAATGGCAGCTACATAATTTAATTCAGAAGTAATGTCAAGCTTAATGGAGAATTGTAAGGTATAGGTGGGTGCAGAATAGCTAATGGAATAGTCTACATCCAATAATTTAAGATTTCGATTAAATAAAGGCTTTGTTGGTGTTGTTGAACTAACCGATTGAATTAATCCGCTAGCATTGACGATTTCAAGTGTAAGAATGAGTCCATCCAATATAAAAGGATTTCCAGAACCCGTTCCTGTCAATTTAAAGGTTTTGTCGGTAGATTTTCCAAGTAATTTTGGTTTTAATAAATTCAGCCCACCAATAAATTCACTATCAAATAAGTGAGCAGAGGCTGCATTAAAAGGAGTTGCCTGAAATCGAAACTCAGTATTACTACCAATGAGTGTTTGAAGTGCATTATATGTATTTGTTGTTGCCATGTTATCCTATATCAATTGTCATAATTACAGGTAAATGATCACTGATACCTCCCATATACCTGGCCCAGGCATTATATAGAACTTTATTTTTTATAACCGGGTCAGGTGCTTCTGGGTCATAGCTGAAAGGGATTTCAAATAATGTTTCTCCATAATTTTCTATACTTCCATCTGATATATCTATTCGCGTAAGAAAATCACTTGGTATCTGATAGAGCATTTGAGAACTTTTATTCTCCATAAATTCAACCTCATACTCATCTACCAAGTCAACAATGCCAGTTTTGGGATCGTACTTCTTTGCAGCACTAGTAACAGGATTGTTTGTAGGGTTATTTAAAGAGATTATATCATCTAAGCCTGTATTGTTAGTTCTATAATTTACTGAATCGGTGATTATTGGTTTTCCTGTTACTTCCTTTAAAGGTTTAAGGACAGTTGTTTTATTTCTGTTGCCTACTATTGGTGATAATACATCATGATTAGGGGGAATTGAAAATCCTCTAATTATTGTAGATGCTTTCATATTAAAATCTCCTGCAATGAATATGGGAAAGGCATTATTTCTAACAATAGTTAAATTAGGTAACATCCTTTGTTCTCCAATAGCATTTGCTTTAAGATGCAAAACCAACAATCCAAATTCGAGGGGAGCGCCTCCAACTGTTGAAAACCTTAAAAAATAGGGTGGTCTAAAAAAGTCAGCATTTTTTATATTATCAGCTGTATGGGGACTAAATTGTTTAGTGGCAAGTTGTGGGGCATTTGCAACACTGACATCTAAAGTAACTTTTGAACTATCATAAAACACAACATATTTTTCGTTTGTTTTATCGCCAGGTATCACTTCTACCCCTCCTCTTACTGAAGGACTAGATATAAATTCCCAATTGGCTCCAAGTTTGCTTTTTAAAGTAGTAGTCAAAAAGATTTCATTTCTTGCATCTATTTCAACAAGACAAACAATATATGCGTTTTGCTCTTTTATAATTGCTTCTAAATAACCAGTGACTGCTTGATCTGCAAAATCTTTAAGAGTAGGGCTCTTTGGTTTGTCTGGGAATCTATCTATAGACATTAGTTTTTCTGTATTCCAAGACAATATTTTAAGTGTTTGTTTTGCCATCTTATTTTTTTAATTTCTTTTTAGGCATATTATCATAAGCAGCATACCAACCTAGAGAGCTTGTCTTGTTGTTGGCTCCAGCTGGGTCACCAAATAGCGCTGCATTAAAAGCACCGCTTAAAGGCAAGTGAATGCTGAAAAATTTCAGACCAATGTTGAAGAAGGTTAGTATGTAAGCTAGTTTGGCTTCATCTCCATCTTGGGCCATGGCTTCGAATGAAATTTGATCGATGCTTAACTTTATTACATTCTCAAGACTTAATAATTTTTTAGCGCCACCACTGCCAGGTAGTTTAATACCAACATCCATTTGTAAGGAACCGGTACCCCATATTGGGCTCCATGCGGTAATGATACTGGCTGTAAAATCCATTTTGGAAGCTAAGGCTCCTGGTGTTCCCAGATTTAAGTTATATTCTAAACCAAACCAAGTCTCTCCTAGAGAACTGAACTTACTGTCCGTGTTTATACTAATGGCCGTAAACCCATGATTACTGGGTTTATCTGAAGCACCATCTCCACTAAGATTAGAATAGCTTAAGGTCGTTAAGCTTAATGGAAACTTGTTGTACAAGCTTTGTTCGCGAGGAGTACTGGTAGATATATCAAAGCTGATGAGACTTGGGTTAAATGCAAATTCTTGATCCTTTACGCTTGATAAATCCGTTGTAGTATCTGTCGACAGGTTAAAGTCCATATCTAAGGCCAGGTTGTTAAAAGCAAGCCCGTTGGATGTAGATGATTCTGTATTTCCAAAGGAGAACACATCAAATGGTTGTTGTTCTCTAAAGTTCATAAAGCCAGAGAAAGTAAAATGAGTCGTGATCTTTTCAACACTCGTATTCGGTAGGGTAATAACTGGCTGTGATATGTGTAAAGTAGTAAATTTAGCCTGTGTGATTTCTACATAATTTAACACCTGACTTTGCATACCAAACTGGTAAACCTGATTGGGTTTGGTTATAAAGGTATAAACATTGATTCCATTGTTGCTTTCTAAATGTCCGTCCATTTCTATGGCATGTATTCCAAAGCCTTGTATCCCTGTGCTCTGGTTCAAGGTAGCCTTTTCATTGAACCAAGAGTTAGTGGTGAGTTGAATCTTGGATGAAAAGTGCCTGACTTTGGAGTTTTCAAAGAGCACTTGCAGATTCAATACCTCAAATTCGTATACAGGGCCTTTGGGGTTATTGGTGCCCGCTTGCTGGTTGGTGGCATGGCTAGCATCAGTAGCTACATAATCGATCAAACCAAAAATGGAAGAACTTTTAATCTTAAGATCGCTACCAGTGTGCTCCAGCTTATTGATGTTAAAGCCAATGTGGTGCCCGTTGAACTGCTTCAGATTGATTCCAGCAATTAAGCCTTCCAATTCCTTTGGGAAACTCTGAACACTAACGTCTACTTTTAATAACAATACACCATTCCAACCAGGGTTATTAACAATGTCTACAAAATTCTGTAGCCAAGAGGCCTGTGAAGCAGTTCCGTCTTCATTTGCTTTTTGTACAGCTAACTCTGCCTGACTAATGTAATTGTAGATCCAGGTGGAAACCTGTTGAGGATTGTTGTTGTTGAATAAATCTCCTTGATTCCACTTTGTATGATCAAGGACTAAATCTTTTAAAGTTCCATGAGAAAATTTAAACAATAAAACATTGTTGTAATCATTACCAATAACTGTTGGGGGAACTACGGCCTCAAAAGGCCAACCGTCTATTTTAATTTTACTATTTAGAGTTCCAAGTATATTTTTTGCTCCACTTACCGAATTTTGTTGACTAGTGGCTACTAAAAATAACTGATTCGATTGAAGTGCATCTCTAAGATCATCAGGGATGTATAAAGCAGAAGTCGGATAGGGGAGGAATTCAAAATTGCCTGCCTCGGAGAGTCCTAAATTAACAGAGTTCCAGTCAAGCCCACCAGAACTGTAAGAGGCGATGAAACCTTGGGGAGTAGATGTTGTGGTAGGAGTGCTAATTGCAGCTTTTAATAAAGCCACTTCATTGCTTGGTGGAGTGACTTGCTTAGAAATTATTTTTTTACGTTCCTTGGCTATCTGTGTAAATTCAAAATTTGTTAAATCGACCCAGCTTAGCTCGCCAGCCCGTAAGATATTTCCATATGGAAGTAGAGGGAAGTTTGTTGCTGCAACATTAAGTATGGTATTTTTAACATCAGTAGAAGCCAAAATTGGATTGACTAAAGCCTTTTTTAAAGGGTTGTTTTCATATTGAAAAAGCGATGCGGCTTTTGGTTGTGCATAATAAACAGGACTTTCAATGTTAACTGAGTTTTTAATAAGACTAGCATAGGAATCACTGTATTCACTAATATTGGTATCAGGATTAGTAGTGGTTATAGGGTTAAATCTGATAATATCACCAAACTGTGCTTCAAATCGAGGAATTAATTGAATGAATTTTGTTCCCGCTAAACCACAGAGTAATTTGATTGAATTTCCTGCTGTATAGCTATAAGGAGCTTTGGCTTCAACACCAACTTCAAAACTACCCGCAGGCATTAGATAATAATTAGTTCCTCCACTATCATTGGAATAATTTCCGATTACCATGCGTGCATCAGCCTGAGGAATCAACAAAATGTTTAGATTATCATATACGCTTCTGAGGCAGGAACGGAAAGCCATTTGGTCAAAATTAAAAGCCAAGAGATTTTCCGGTTTTGTCGGTTTTGCATCTGGCCAATTGATCTTATATTCTGGTGTAGATCCAGTGCTGTTTAGTACGAGAGCTCGATCCGAAAATCCAAGACTTGTTTTTTGAGTATCAAAAGCTTTCCATTTGAGATCGTATACTACAAACTCTTCAAGACCATCTTTGAATAATGGATAAAATTGAGATACTGGTGTTGCATCTAAGCCTGAA
>JAESST010000190.1 GCA_016763995.1 Flavobacteriales bacterium
AGCGACGGATCTGCTCGCGGAGCATATTTTGTTCTTCGGAGAAATACAGTTGGTTCATGGTTTGTCTCGGTTGTTTTGTTTGGGATCATTGTGGTCGATATTAGGTATTGTGCAGGTTGAAAATTTATTTGTCGGCATCTTCGATTTTGCCTATCTGTTCTTCAATAAGTTTCTGATATAGCTCAAAAGCCCTCAGCAGCTGGGCATGCTGATTTTTTAGTAAAGGAACAATTTGTTCTAGCTTTAAAGGTTTTGTTTCTCCCAACCCGTAACTGACTTGCCTTTTATCGGCTACATTTCTGGTTACAAAACCGCTCTGACCTAGCTCTATTCGGGGTGGAAATCGATGGTTGTATAAATTTCTAAAATTATACGTATCACTTATATATTCTTTGTTAGCAATAGTTTCTAGCGTGGTTTTTAATTTTCCATAAGACTTCCAACTGGTGCCGTATTTATCTGCAGTTGAAAAACACACTTTTGAATCTAAAGGGAATTCATCCTTCCAATTTTTGTCTTTTGACTGGTTTGCTTGATGACTAAGGTGTGCTGTGGAGTAAATAAATTGAGACCTTATTACATAAGGAAGGTTGATTGATAGTGTGGCAATGGGATTTATAAACTCAACTATTAATTTAAACTTGTCAGTATTGTCATCGTGATGAGAAAGTCGTTCCGACCATGCATCCAGAGAAAAAATATATCGCCTAAGATCATTTATTGAGTTTGATATTTCAGGTGCATGTTCCCATAACATATAACTATAGGCCATATAAGGGGATTGCCAAGATGATTTTTTAATCCAATCGTATGGCGCAAACTTACCCGGAAAGGATAAATTCTTCCTCGTCATGAGATATTGTCGATATTCCTCTTCTAGATTCATTTGGTTTTTACTTGCGGCAGCGTATTAATCCGCCGATTCCTCAGCCACCAACTCAATCAACACCGCTCCACCCTCAACATTATCGCCTTCGGTACAGAATATTTCCGCCACGGTGCCGTCGGTCTGAGCGTTGAGATTGTGTAGCAGTTTCATGGAATCCAGCACCACCAGGGTGTCGCCCATAGTGACCTGGTCCCCCACAGAAACTTTAATCTCGGTGACCAGGCCAGGTAGTGTGGCGATCACCTTGAGCTCGCCACTGCCTTCGCTGCTGGCATCGCTGAGGGCTAGTTGTTGTTCGTTGAGTTGCTGGTAACAATAACTTTGGCCGGCCCACTTTAGAATGATCTCATCCTCGAGGCAGTCTACGGCCAGGTGTCGGCTCAAGCCATCTACCTCGACCTGCAATATTTGCTCTCCTAGCCAGCCAGCACAGACGGTGTGCTTACTATCTTCTTGATCAATATCTTGATGGGCAATAATCTGCGTTTGATAATCGCCGTTGCACCCGCTCAGAATCACGGTTTCGATATCACCTTCCGGAGTAATCAGGTTGATGCGAGTTTTGCCGATTTGGCCTGACCGAGCCAATACTCGAAAGCCGCCCAGTGATTGCCAGGGCGAGATGTGATTGGTTGATAATCGTTGATTTGTTTGCGGCTCACCGGCTTGTTGTTCAAGCATCATCACTTTGGCGACCGCAGCACAGACTAGCAGCGTGTCATCGCTGGGGTTTTTCTGCCAGTCACCGCCAAAGGTTTCGCCCAGGTAGTTGGTGGTCAGGGGGCTTGCGACAAAGTTATTATGACGCAATATGCTGCTAAGAAATTCCAGGTTGGTGCCGACGCCTATTAAAGTGAAGTCCGCTAAGCCTCGCAATAAAGCCTGTCTTGCTTGTTCGCGGTCTGCGCCTGAACCAATAACTTTGGCGAGCATGGGGTCGTAATAGGGAGTGATGGCTGAGCCCTGGCAGATGCCGCTATCAACTCTGATATCACCGTCCGTATCACGCGGCTCTCGGTAGAGAGACAGCGTGCCGGTTTCGGGCCGATAGTCATTGGCCGGATCTTCCGCATTCACTCGTGCCTCTATTGCCCAGCCGGTGGCGGTGATTTGCTCCTGACTTACAGGCAGAGACTCACCTGCGGCAATACGAATCTGCCATTCCACCAGGTCGAAGCCGGTAATGGCTTCGGTAACCGGGTGCTCGACTTGCAGCCGAGTATTCATTTCCAGAAAGTAGGTTTCGCCGGTGTCATTATCGAGGAGGAATTCCACTGTGCCCAAAGAATCATAGGCAATGGTTTTGCCTAGAATAATGGCATCTTTAAATAACTGTGCTCGCTGGGCCTCTTCAAGAAAAGCCGCAGGCGCTTCTTCGATAACCTTCTGGTGATTACGCTGGATGGAACATTCACGCTCAAACAGATGGACGATATTGCCCTGTTTGTCGGCGGCCAACTGTACTTCTATATGACGTGGTGAGGTGATGAGTTTTTCCAGTAGGACACTGTCATCGCCGAAGCCAGATAGTGCTTCCTGTTTGGCCTGGGGTAACTCGGCAATCAGTTGCTCGGTGTTATCGATGCGGCGCATACCGCGGCCACCACCGCCAGCGCTGGCCTTAATCATCAGCGGGAAGCCAATGTCTTTTGCCGCTGCCACTAATGCGGTTTCACTTTGGTCGGCTCCGTGATAACCGGGGATAGTTGCAACACTGGCTTGTTGGGCCAGGGTTTTGGATTCGATTTTCGAGCCCATCAGGCGAATGGCTTCGCGGTGGGGGCCAATAAAAGTAATACCCTCTCGTTCGCAGGCGGCGATCAGCACTTCGCTCTCGGATAAAAAGCCGTAGCCCGGGTGAATGGCATCAGCGCCAGTGCGTTGGGCCGCTGCAATAATCGCCTCGGCATTGAGGTAGGACTGTGCGCTTTCGGCAGGGCCAATGAGCACGGCTTCGTCTGACAATGCGACGTGTGGCGAGTAGCGGTCCGCTTCCGAATAAACTGCAATGGCGCGAATACCCATGCTCTGACAGGTGCGGATAATCCGAACGGCTATCTCGCCGCGATTGGCAATTAATACTGAATTAATGTTCATGGTTGTTGTAATACTCACAATACGTTTGCCCCCGGCTACATGCGATACACGGGGGATGTGCCCGTGCTGGGTGGCTGGCTAGCGGCCAGGGCCAGGCACAGGCCAATAATATCGCGGGTGTCGGCTGGTTCGATAATGCCATCATCCCAGAGGCGCGCGGTGGCGTAATAAGGATCGCTCTGCTCACCGTACTGGGCGCGCAC
>JAESST010000191.1 GCA_016763995.1 Flavobacteriales bacterium
AAGATGATGAATTAATTTGCTCTGTTTGGCGGAAGTTAGATATATTTGATATTGATTCTGGCTTAGCAAATTCCATTACGCAGAATGACGATGCTCCAGATCGAATTGTTTTTGACAATAAAACATTTATTAGAAAAGAGTCCAGTCAAGGATATTGTAGAGAAGAAGGTGAAGAAGAAGATTCAAAATTGGTAAATTGGATGTTTGAAAACAAAGAGACAGGAAACCTTATTTCTATCGACCGTTGGGGTGAAGAAGAATATGGGGCAGCTACCGGAAACTATGCGAAGGAATTTGAGTTTTCAAATATTTTGCCAAGATAAAATAAAAATAGAATGAAATTAAAAGCAATATTATCAAGCATCTCTGTAGCCCTACTACTGCTTATCTTAAATAGTTGTGGAGGGAGAGACTTTTCTAAAACACCACTCGACAATTACATTGTAGAATTTAGTAATGAGAAATCTTTTTCAATCATTCTTGCAGATATGGATGTTGATGGAACTTTTTTTAAAACCCATAAGCACAAGTACAAAATTATTAAGGTAAAGGATGACTTACCTTATGAGAATACAACAGATTGGATTGAGGTTGAAAAAGGTTTTTTCTGGAAAAATGAAGAAAACTTAGGAATGGTTGTGTTGGAGAAAAATGCAGAAGGAAAAATTTCTAAAACTGCTTCTCCTCCAGGATACCAATATGTTGGGAATAATAGATATGGAGAGTGGAGATCTAACAATGGCAATAGCTTTTGGGCCTTCTATGGACAATATATGTTTATGTCTCATATGTTTGGAATGGGACGCCGTCCGATTTATAGAGACCATTATAATAGCTACTCATCAGGAGGGTATTATGGAAGTAGAAACTATTATGGCCCCAAAGTAGGTAAGAGTAATATGTATGGAACTAGTTCTGCACAAACCAGAAAGTCAAATCCAACTTTTTTTCAACGTAGAGCAACAAAATCAGGATGGTCTTCCTCTCGAAGTCGTTCAGGTGGGAGGTCTCGTGGATCAGGATTTGGAAAATAATAAGAAATTGATTCTCAATTAAAAATATAAGAAATGCAATTTAATTTTTTAGCAACATTAGATGGACTTATCACGGCATTGATTTATCTGCTGGTAAGTTTTGCCCTTTTCCTAATAGGAAAGAAAGTCTATCAATTAATCCATAAAAAAATCGACATTGATCATGAATTGGTAGAGAAAGATAATCTAGCTTTTTCTTTTGCAAACGTTGGTTATTATGCAGGTTTAATCATTGCCATTTCAAGTGTGTATGAAGGAGATGGAATTTCTCACATTGTAGACAATATCATAGATATTCTTACTTATGGAATGTTGACGATAGTGCTGCTTAACATTTCTATGTTTATTTCAGATAAAGTAATTCTAAGAAAATTTTCAGTAGAAAAGGAAATTATAGAAGATCAGAATGTTGGAACAGGAGTAATTGAAGGTGCCATTTGCATTGCAAATGGACTAATTATACATGGAGTATTAACGGAGAACCAAGATAGTTTTATAGGCATTTTGGCAATGTGGGCTATAGCGCAAGGCGCATTAATGTTGGTTGGGGTTATTTATAATGCCATTACTCCTTACGACATTCATGAACACATTGAGAAAGATAATGTAGCAGTAGGGGTAGGATTTGCAGGAGCGCTAATTGCCATTGCTAATTTAATTCGTTTTGGAGCTCAAATAGAGGCCGACAGCTGGATAATGGTTGGGGAGAATTTACTTTTAGAAACAGGAATTGGCTTATTAATGCTGCCATTAGCAAGGCTTTTAGCAGATAAAATTTTACTCCCAAAACGGAATTTGACAGATGAAATTGTTAATCAAGAAAAGCCAAATGTAGGAGCTGCAGTAATTGAAGCCTTTTCATACATTGGAGGATCAATGCTTATTTGCATGAGTTTCTCCTAAGCTAAATCTTAATCAGTTTCAATGAATAAAGGAGTTTGGCTTAAAATTGCAATTTTTGCAACAGGAATATCAGGGCTAACTTCAGAATTTATACTTTCAACTTTAGCCTCCTATTTTATTGGCGATACAATTGTGCAGTGGGCAATTGTACTATCCATTATGCTTTTTGCTATGGGAGTCGGCAGTAGACTTAGCCGATTT
Organism: Flavobacteriales bacterium; assembly: GCA_016763995.1. Taxonomy (GTDB): domain Bacteria; phylum Bacteroidota; class Bacteroidia; order Flavobacteriales_E; family Vicingaceae; genus NORP294. Next base: position 2,139 of record JAESST010000191.1, read on the forward strand.
GTTACTCATAAATTACTCATAGCTTTCATTGTAGTTGAATTTAGCCTATCTCTCTTAATCAGCTTTTCTCCACTCATTGTGTATTCTTTAGCAGCAAAAAGTGAATACATACATATTCTTATTTATGGTTTAGCCTTGTTGGTAGGTGCTTGCATTGGTTTTGAAATTCCTCTAGCAACTCGGCTCAATGAAATTCATGAAACATTGGATAAGAATATTTCCAACATCATGTCTTGGGATTATATAGGAAGTTTAGTTGGAGGCTTATTGTTTGCCTTTTGGGGACTTCCCTATTTGGGAATAACTAATACTGCTTTTGTTTTTGGAACACTCAACTTTATAGTAGCTGTAATTCTATTTTGGCAATATAGAGCACATTATGTAAAGCAGCAAAAATGGATGACAGTTAGTACCCTTCTATTACTTTTTACCATTGGAACAGGCTTCCTATTTGCTGAACAAATAGTGCTGTTTGGAGAGCAATCTCGTTACAAGGATAAAATTGTTTACAGAACACAATCTAGGTATCAAAAAATAATTATAACCCAATGGCAAGAGCATTATTGGCTCTTTATTAATGGCAATCAACAACTCAGCACCTTCGACGAGTACTTGTATCACGAACCGATGATACACCCCATTATGGCAATTACTCCGGAACATAAAGAAATATTAATCATTGGAGGAGGAGATGGCTTTAATGTAAAAGAATTACTCAAGTACAACGATATTAAACACATTACATTGGTTGATTTAGACCCTGTAATGACTGATTTAGGTAGAGAGTTTGGCGGTTTGGTGAAATACAACGATTCATCGCTGTATAATTCTAAGGTGAAAATTTATCATCAAGATGGTTTTACCTTTATAGAAAAGAGTAAAAATTTTTACGACCTAATTGTTGTTGATTTACCCGATGCCAAGAATATAGATCTTAATAAATTATACACCCTAGAGTTTTATCAAATGGCGCATCGTTTATTGCGTCCTCATGGACATTTAATTACTCAAGCAGGCAGCCCCTATTACGCAACCAGAGCTACGCATTGCATTAATAAAACCATGCAAGCAGCAGGCTTTACAACCCTTCAATTACACAATCAAGTACTAACATTAGGCGAATGGGGTTGGGTAATTGGAAGCAAATATTTAAGTAAGAGTCAAATGATTCATACAATGAAAAATAAATCATATGAAGACTTGAATAATAAATGGCTCACTAGAGAATCAATAAGTTTAATCACTTCTTTTGGAAAACCTTTATTTGATACCACTGGAGTAAAGATCAACACCATTAATGCCCCAGTATTATATCAGTACTACTTAGATGGGAATTGGGATTTGTATTAAAGTTTAAGCCCAATTATTCGTGCTTCAAATAACCGATTTGAGATATAAATCAGTTATTTGGCTGTATTATTTCAATTAGGTATTAACCTGAGTTCGGTTCTTCTTAAGGATTCAGAACGTAGATAAATAGTGAGATTTGATTAAAATTGATGAAGGAATAGCGAGCTATTCTAAGTAAAT
>JAESST010000010.1 GCA_016763995.1 Flavobacteriales bacterium
ATGATCTTAAAATTTAAAGTTGTAAGTAACACTAGGAATAATAGGCAGTAAAGACACTTGCTTTGCTTGTGGCTCACTCGTTTTAGGATCTACTCTAAAGTAGATGAAGTAAGGATTTTGTCTACTGTAGGCATTGTACAAGCCAAATACCCATTCTCGCTCAAATTCTTTTCCAAATAAGGTTCTCTTCTTTTTATGAGAAGCAGAAAAATCTAGTCGATGATAAGGCTTAAAGCGATAGTTATTCCTCCCTTCGTAGAGAAAGTAACTTCCCTCAAATACGGTTCCTGAATTGGAGGTATAAAAACGGCCTACAGGCAAGGTAAAGGCTGAGCCGGAAGAGAACACAAAGGAAGAACTCAAAGTCCAACGTTCGGTTAATTGGTAAGTTCCTACTACAGATAACACATGCCTTCTATCGTATCGGAAAGGGAATTCTCTTCCAAAATTCAGGTCATTGAATTATTGGTTGGTCCACGATAAGGTATAGGAAACCCAACCGTTCAGTCGTCCTGAATTTTTCTTTACAAAGAATTCAGCTCCATAACTCTCTCCTTTTCCGTACACCAAACCTTTGTCTAAATCTGAGTTATCGGTCAACTGATTACCCTCTCCATACAATACCTGATTGTCCATGTCTTTGTAATACACCTCAACACTTGTTTCGTAGTTGTTCTCCTTAAAGTTTCTGAAGTAACCGATAGAATATTGTGTAGAAAACTGAGGCTTGGTGAGCTTGCTAGATGGAATGTAAATATCGGAGGGCAAGGTAGCCGTTGAGTTTGGAATCAGGTGTATGAACTGATTCATCTGTGTGTAAGAAGCCTTAATTGATGAAGTAGAATCGATGCCTGCCTTAATGGTCGCTCTTGGTTCCAATTTATTATACGTCACATTACTCGAAGAAAACCCCGGAGCACGAATCCCATAATTTAAGCTAATTCTATCACTCAGCGTAAACTCATCGCTGATGTAAACCGCATATTCACTAACGTGTTTTGCAGGAATTTTTAACACATTTAGATCTGGAATTTTTGTCCCTGCAATAATAGTTTGCGATCTGCCACTAGAGATAAAACGATGCCCTGTGAATTGAGCTCCCATTTTTATAGTGTGTTTTTGATTGGGGTAATAATGAAATTCTGTTTTCCCAGTTATATCGTTGATTCCAGAATAAGTTTGAGAGAAACTATTGTCTTGTCGAGTTGAAATATCTTGCAAATAGGTATTGTAAATCAAGGAGGTATTAGAAAATAGCTTTTGACCGAAAATATGATTCCATCTTAAAGTTGCTGCTGAATTTCCAAATTGGATATCCTAACGAATGCCTTTTGCTTCATCGTAAACCGCTAAATCATTGCCCTTAAAACCACTTAAGAAGAGACGATCTTTATCAGACAGTTGCCAGTTGACTTTGGCATTAAAATCATAAAAACTGTAGTTTGTTTTAATGCTAGAACTTACAAAAGGCTTGATTAATAAATCCAAATAGGTTCTTCTACCTGAGATAATGAAAGAGGCTTTGTCTTTTTTAATAGGTCCTTCTAGCGTTAACTGAGAAGAAATTAAACCAATGCCCCCTTGAACTTCAAAATCTTTCTTATTACCTTCTTTCATTTTAATATTAAGAATGGATGACAGTCGACCTCCGTATTGGGCTGAGAAGCCTCCTTTAATCAATTCTACATTGTTCAGCGCTCTTGTATTGAAGGTACTGAACAAACCAAACAAGTGATTGGGATTATAGACTACTGCTTCGTCCAATAAAACCAAATTTTGATCGGAGTTTCCTCCTCTTACATAATAGCCAGTTGTTCCTTCATTTCCTGATTGGACTCCCGGCAACAATTGTATCACTTTTAACACATCGGGCTCTCCTAAGATAGCTGGCGTCGATTTTATTTTCTCAATAGGAACATCAATCACGCCCATTTGCGCTTTGTTTATATTATCAGTATTGTTGCGCTTGGCTGAAATTTCAACAGACGCCAAATTATTGCTTGCTGGGCTTAACGCTACATTAATAGAGAAGTCTTCTTTAAAAAATATTTTTTTTATCTTAGGCTGAAAACCGATATAACTAAAAATGACAGTTACGCTATCTGATTCAGGAAGGGTTAACGAATAAAAGCCATATTCATTAGAAGAAGTTCCTTTCTTGTGATAAACCACATAAATAGTACCTCCAATCAAATCTTCTCCATTACTATCATCTGTTAAAGTTCCACTAATGGTATGCGTGCTTTGCGCAAATAGATTGCCTCCTATAATTAGAATAAGAAGGGATAAAGTCATTTTTTTTTGCTTCATGTTTTTGTCTTTCTCTCCATACGGGGCAAAAAACAAAAGGGCTGCGTTCTATTCTTTTTACCAGTAATATCCGAAGCTAAACCCTAAATAATCAGGATGCTTAAAAAGAGTTGATTTCCGATTCATTCTATACTTTGTAAGTAAATAGAGTCTAAAATCACGCTCCGTTTGATATTGCACACCTGCTCCAAATTCAAAATCGTTGATGTTAAATTGAGAACGAATCATGTCTTTCTCCAGAAGTAAGTCTTGGGTTCTTGCCGTTAAATCTTGGTATTCATAATTGATTTTGTAAGGTAAGTGCACATGGGCGCCATAGGCAATATGAAGCAAAGGCCTATACTTCTGATCTTCGCCAAACAAATAGCTAGCCCCAATAGTAAATCGGATAAACGGAATATTAGCCCAAGCTGCTTCAAATCTAAAATTAGTATCGTTCTGTGCTAGCGCTGGGAACCAATCTACCTGATCAATATGAGGCGACTTGATAAAGAGGTTGCTGTATTGAGTATTTAAATTGACTTGGAAATGCTTCGATAAATTGGCGTTCACTCCAAGTCCTCCAAAATAACCGTATTGATTCACTTTACTGGAGAATTCGGGAACCAGTCCTCCTATATCGAATCCAAATTCATAACCCACCTTCTCCATTCGATCTTTGATTGAAGGCCTGTCTTTTTTCTCTTTCTTCTTTTTAGCAGGGATAGAATCCTTCTTTGCAGTAAATGGATTTGCTGCTGGCGGAGCTACTTTATTCTGATCTACATCAGGAACATCCGCTATTGCTACAGTATCTATTTTGTTTTCTAATGAATCGCTTGCTTCATTTAAATCAGCCCTAATTGGAATGCCTAATTCTGTTTTTGGATCTCCTCTTTCATTCATAGTAATTTCCTTGTCAACTGATTCCTTTTCATTTGCCGAAACAGGACTTTCCTTGAGCTTCTCTTCATTCAATTTAGAATCCAGAGTCAATAAACTTCCGGTGTTTTCATCTGTTCTATTTTGAGTCAAATCAGCACTCTGTTTTGTTGAAGAAAGCTCAGCCTGGTTCGAATTTATTGCTAATTGATTCTTGTTGATATTAACTGCCTCTGAAGATCGCATTTCCAAGTCGGAGCTTCCCAAATTTTGTTTCTTCACTAGACCTGTTGTCGTTTTTTCCTCTTCTTTCTCATACATCACTTTTGTATTCGTTTTCTTGTGATTCGAATAATTTGCTAAAGCTTCTTGATTTCTTAGTTCTTGATGGGCCGGATCTGTACAAACAGATGCTGTATTTTTCCCGTTCTCTACATAAATGTGTCTGGGCTCGTGATGAACATATACCGTATCATAAATATAAACGGTATGCACCTTATACACGGTATCTTTGTTAGAAGTAATCGGAGAATGATAATGGTGATGGTCATTTCCAGAATTTGTTACTTCCTTGTTTGTTCTTAAATCTTGCAGAAAATATGCATTCATGAAAATGAAAAAAGGTAAGAGAAGCCAAGGCAATACAAAGAACATATTCTTCAGCTGAAAGCCCGATTGATTCAAATTTGCATCAATTTTATCCCAGCTAGCAGCACTCGGACTAAAGTCACGTTCCTCTTCGCTACTCTTCTTAAAAAGATTGTAAAAATTATTGTCGCTCATAACTCTTTTCTTTTAGCAGTTACACCATAGGACTCTAGCATTTTCCTAAGTTTAAATTTTGCTCTTGACAAATTAGATTTTGAAGTACTCGTTTCAATTCCTAGTTTCTCAGCTATTTCTTCGTGCTTGAAGCCTTCGATTTCATACAGGTTAAACACTAATCTATATTGGGTTGGTAATTGTTGAAGAATGGCCATCAAATCATTGTATTGCAATTGATGCAAGCCACTCAATCCAACATCTGATACTTCCACCACTAAGGAATTATCAGATGTTTTTACTTTATTGTATTTTCTGTGATAATCAATGGCGCTATGCACCAACAATTTTCTAAACCAAGGTTTAAAATCTTTCGTTTGATCAAATTGTTTGATATTTTTAAAGGCTTTGGTAAAGCCTTCTATCAATACATCCTCTGCCTCTGCACGATCTTCACAATAATGCAAACAAACAGTTAAAGCATAAGCATAGAAATGTCGGTAGAGCTCCTCTTGAGCATTCCTTTTGCCTTTGCAACACAATCCTACTAACGCATTTACATCCAAAATTGAAGCTTATACTGTCTATACGTAGGTATAGTAAAAAAGGCTGCGCGAAGAATTACTTTTTTAAAAGTCAGAAACAGGCTCATTCTTAATCATCCTCTCTATCCTTTTGCCACAATCAATAGTTCTTTTTATATTCGAAGAAATAAATCCTCCTAGCATGAAAAAAGTAAATCTTATTGCAGCCATCATATTGGCAATTCCACTTATTATTCTTGGAGCAAATTATTTTGTGCATTTTTTCGAAATGCCACCACCCGAAGAGAGTAATGTAGGTTTAGACATGATTATGTGTATGCGAGATAACGGTCTTATGGGCTTTGTAGCTGCAGGACATCTTCTCTTTGGAGTAATGCTAATCATTCCAAAGTTTCGATTTTTAGGTGCGCTCCTACACCTCCCACTTTCTATTGGGATGCTTGGTTTTCATTTGTGTATGATGCCAGAAGGTTTAGAAATTGTTCTTTTAATCTTGGTACTAAACATATTAGCTGGTTTAGATAAAGAAAAACTATCGGGATTAATCAATTAATACCTGAGCAGGCCCTAGCCCAAGTCTAACCAACGCTTGAAGTCAGCAGCTTTTTCCCTACTTACCAATACAGGACTTGGCGTTTTGGGTGCCAACTCTACCATCATTTTACCTTTGTCGTACGCTACTGCAGATCCTATTGCCTCAACATGAGCTAAACATTGGCGATTAATCCGATAAAATAAACTAGGATCTAATTGCTCTTCTAACTGATCTAATGGTTTATCGAAAACATATTTGGTTCCCCCTAAGGTATAGAGGTAAACAATTCCATTTTCTGAAAGCAGATAAGCAATTTCATTCGTTTTAATCGACAACAAACGCTCTCTTTGTTTCACCAAAAAACGAGCCTTATATTGCTTTTTTTCAGGCTGAATGTTTCGCAATATATCTCTGAGGTCCGTTTTCCCAGAATAGCTTTCCTTGATGCTTTCAAATTTAGCTAAGGCATGCCTTAATAACTGCACATCAATAGGCTTCAATAAATAATCGATACTATTTACCTTAAACGCCTTTAATGCATATTCATCATACGCAGTGGTAAAAATGACTGGTGCTTTTACTTCAGTTTGTTCAAAAATTTCAAAACTTAAACCGTCGGCCAATTGAATGTCCATAAAGATGATATCAGGTGGCGAGTTCTGACTCAACCAATTCACACTCTCTTCCACAGAATCTAGCACCTCAACAATTTTAACTTCAGGGTTAATTTCTTCTAAAATCCGTTGCAACCTTCTAAAGGCTGGTGCCTCATCTTCTATGATGACTACATTCATAATGCTACTTTGTTTTCCGATTCAAAATGAATTAAAGGAACTTGCACCAAAAACTGCTGATTGTTGTTCATTACCTCAATCGACTTATCGCTCAAATACTGATAGCGCTTTCGAATGTTATCTAATCCAGTTTTTGTGGAGTTTTGGGCAATTCTTTTCAATTTCAATTTGTTCTTCACTACCACATGGTTCTCATCATCCGTATAAATTTCTATGGTCAGTGGATCTGATTTTGAAATAACATTGTGCTTAATTACGTTCTCCACTAAAATTTGTAATGTCAATGGCGCAATATGTGTTTTCAATGCTTCCGATGCTATTCTATATTCAACATTCAAGTTCTCTGGATAGCGTATTTCTAATAAAAACAGATAGGATTTGATGAATTCCAATTCCGTTTTTAAGTCCACCAACTCTTTGTCTTTATACTGAAGAATATATCGATATACATCAGAAAGTTTTTCTGTAAAACGCACTGCTTGATCTTGATTTTCTGGAATAATAGCTACCAAAGTATTCAAGCTGTTGAATAAAAAATGGGGACTAATTTGATTTTTCAGCGATTCCAACTGGCTTACAATCTGCTGTGTCTTCAAACGCTCAGCTTCTATGTTTGCCTGATTCCATCTGGCATAGAAATAAGTTAATTCATAAACCATTGCCACCATTATCGATACAAAGATGTTCTTCAACATGTGCATCCCAAAGGAATCGACAAACCAATTTAGTTCTATAAAATAGGTATCGAAAAACCATCGAAGAATATAATCAGCTATTAAAATGTAGCTTAATGCTGTTATCATCGAAAAGATAATTCGCCTGGTTGTCTGCTTTATTTTAGGGTATTTCTTTCTAAAAACAGTAATGATAACAAATAGCCCTTGCCAAAAAATAAATACGAAAGCCAAGCTTTTCAAGAACATTCCTAGCGAAGGTATAGCCTCGTGACAAAAAATAAATGATAGAAAAATAGCCAAAGCGGGGATTCCTATAATTCGTCCATATTTTTCTTTAATTCTAAACAAAGGTCAATTTTTATCCAAAAGTAAAACCTTTCTATCAAATCTAATCCCCTTCTTGCATAAGGTGGAAAATTCTCTTGTTAAAACGGGAAAAATTTCACTTGAAGCGAGTTTACTCGAAAATTAAAGTTGAACCTCTATTTTCTCCGTTTCACTCACTTATTATAAAGAAGTTCTTCCCATCAGGTTTTCATTTGCAGCATCAAAATACAAAACCATGAAAACAAGAACAATCTTATCATTTATGCTTTTAATAAGCCTTAGTGCTTCAAAAGCCATTGCACAAACGCAAACCATTAGGGGAACAGTAATCGATGCTCAAGCAAATTATCCCTTAATAGGGGCCAACGTTATTCTGCTAGATACCGACCCTATTCGAGGAGTTTCAACAGATATTGATGGAAAGTTTGTTTTAGAAGATGTTCCCATTGGAAGACAAGCGTTGTCCATTCAATTCATTTCTTATAAAAGCCAGAATATTCCTAACGTTCTAGTGACCACAGGAAAAGAAGTCATACTAGAAATTAAACTAGAAGAATCTGTTAAACAATTGAAAGAGGTGGTGATTTCTGCCAATGGGAAAAAAGAATTACCCAACAATGAAATGGCTAAAGTAAGTGCACGA
>JAESST010000192.1 GCA_016763995.1 Flavobacteriales bacterium
ACCATTGATGCGCCATTTCATGAGCAACCACTGCATCAATCACATTGTTTTTTGTAGTATCTTCTAGATTAATAATAAATCCAAAAGCTTCAGAATAGGGCATTGTTCCTGGGAAAGCCTGTGCGAAGGTAGAGTAGTTCGGAAACTCTATAATTCGTGCTTGTTTGTGATCGTAAGAGCCAAAGTTAGTAGTGTAATATTCTAATGAACTTTGAACAGCATCTAACATTTTTTCAATGTTAAAATCATGTTTTTTGTCGTAATAGATCTCTAAAGAAATACCTCTCCAATTTCTTTTGGCTACTTCGTAGTCTGCCGACACAAAAGAGCAAAAATCTTGTGATGGAACATCAACTTTATAATGATAATAATTTCGATTATTCTCTTGCCATTCTTTTATCAAAGAACCAGGAGCAATCGCAATCTGATCAGAAGATGTAGAAATGTAGGTTTCTATATTAACCCAATCAGAGCGACCTTCAGAAAGATAATTGGTCATGCAGGTAGAAGTGCAGCTATCTCCTTCAGATAACTCTGGCATTCTATCTTTAGCAGGTAAATCAAATTTCTTGCGATCATTTTTGTCGCTTAATTCAACTCCTGAATTATAGCCCATTCGAGGAATCATTCTATTGTTAAGGAAAGTCCCATTATCAATAATGCTGGTGCTTCCTCTACTGTTCTCAAACCCTTGACTAATGCTGTTTACGCTTATCTCTATTTTAATACTTTCTCCCGGGAGCATTGGTTTTTTGAGTTGGTAAATTTGATAGCCTAGGCTGTCATCTTTCAGTACCATTTCTGCGTTCGGAATGCTTATGATGGTTTCAAGATTTTGATTTACATTGTAGTGAATTGAATCAATTGCTTGGTCAGATTGATTTTTTACAGTGAGTAAGGCTTTAGCATTTACATTTCTTTTCTTTGGAAAAATATCTATGGTGTAGACTATATCAGTTATTTTAGGCATGATAATGTCTTCATACTTTTTATATTTTTTTTCATATCTCACTGAAATATCTTCAGATTCGTCGGAAGTTTCATAGGTGTTTAAGACTTGAGTATTATAATAGACAAAAGAAGCAGTGCCTGCCCATAGTAATACAACTACTCCAAGCTTTAAACGATAAGCACTGGTTAAATTAGTAAGGGCAAGTTTTGCTCTGCTTTTGAACTTTCCCCCTGAGGAACGCACCCAGAATAGGCCTGAAATAAGGAATAAGATCGCAGCAAAAAGAATCCAGTACGCTGAAAACCATAAGGCTCCAGTTATTCCGGGGCCAAATCCATTCATGTCAGAATAGCTTAATCCAGGTTTTCCTGCAAGGTTTAACATGTTAGATTGCACATCCATGACAGAAAGAATAATATCAAAGGCAACGGCTAATAGGATAGAAATGAAGTAAGCTTGATACTTATGGTTGAAAAGAACTTGAATAAAAATAAAGAATACACTGAAGAAAAGATATCCTGGCAAATCATCTAAAATAAAACTGAGGAGATAAATATCTAGTTCTATTTCTGTGAAGCCGAGTATAAGTTGGTAGCTTATTCCTACAAATGAAAACAAAAAGTACAAGACAGAAATAACACCAACTAGGGTTAATGTTTTAGCAAATAATGGAGCAATTGAAGGGTGAGGGGTCGCATTAATAACTTCATTTATATGACTATTTCTGTCATTCCAAACCAGCTCTCCACTGAAAAATACTAGAATAATAACAAAAAACAAACTAGTAGAACCTGTAATCATGTCAACTACGATGTAGGTCAATGGGTAAGATTGGAGTCCAAAATATTCATAACCTCCAAGCATTTCTACAATCAATAGGATAAGAGCAAACAAGAAAATAACCTTGAATACTATGCTCTTGATAATGTTGAGGAAGCTTATTTTAAAGAAACTGACAAATTGTAACCAAGAGTTATTCGAGACAGTAAAAGAAGGAAGTGTAAATGTGCTTACGGCTTCATCAGATTCAGTAGCTTGTTTTTTTACTTTAGAGTTTTTCTCTTTGAAAGAGAAGCTGAGATAAGAAATTAATAGAATTATAATTCCAATAATAGACCAGATGATTCTATTGTAAAAGAACAGACCGCTAAATGTAGGAGAAAGTGTGTTTTTTTCAATCGGGGTGAAATATCTTGTATGTACGTTCCAAGCTCTCAATCCGAATGTATCTAAAAGTGCACCGATGGTTTCATTGTCTATATCTGAAAGTAAGGTGCCAGAAATTCCATAGGCAATGATTAAACCCAATGCACCTATAAATGAAACAATCGTATTCTTAAATTTTGCTGCTAATGCAAAAATGACAACACCTGCAAAAAACATGTTAGGTAAAATGAATAAGAAGTAGTTGTTTACAAAAGTTTCTAAGAAAAGAGGGCCAATTCTGTCTTCGCTAATCGTTCCCATGATAGGGCCTAAAAAGGAGCCAACAATTACGCCAAAATAAATTCCTAATAGAGGAATTGTAGTTAAAACTAATGCGCCAAAAAATCGCCCAAAAAAGTAAGAAGCTTTTGAAACTGGGGTGCTAAATAGAATTTCGTGGAATTGATTATTGTGATCTCTTAAAGCTGCATTGTTGAAAAAAGCTATCGCAAAAAGAATTCCTAAGAGAGAGAAAGTCCCAACAAATTGCGTGATGACAAAAGGTGCATTTTTATAGATATTGCCAATTGAGCCACCAATAACAACATTGTCTGAAACAACAGCTCCGAATGATAGTAATGCAATGATGAAAAAGAAAATATACACCATCGGCCTTCTGAGCGCCGATTTTATTTCTAGAAGAAAAAATTCGCTAAACATAAGGTTTTGGTATTAAACGGTTGGAACTGAAGTAAGATTGAGTTTTGTCTTGGTAAAGAATACGTCTTCTAAATTTGGGGGTACAGCCGTAAACCCTTCGCCTGGGCTTGTTTCACTATAAATGTGGATTACCGGTTTTCCTGCAATCATTTTATCTGAAATTACTTCAAATTTCTCTTGATGATTGGCTAATTCGTCTCGTTCAATCTGTTTTTGCCACACTTTACCTTTAATCTGGTTAATTGCATTATCAGGTGTTCCATGATATACAATTTCTCCTTGATTCATAACTGCGAAGTTGGAGCATAGTTCTTTTACATCGTCTACAATATGTGTGGATAATAAAATAATAACATCCTGTGCAACATCAGCCAAGAGGTTATGAAATCTATTTCTTTCTCCAGGGTCTAGTCCTGCGGTTGGCTCATCGACAATAATCAACTTTGGCGATCCAATTAATGCTTGAGCAATTCCAACCCTCTGCTTCATTCCGCCAGAAAAGCCTTTTACGCTTTTGTTTCTTTTGTCATATAAATTCACTTTTTGCAACAAATAATTCACCAGCTCTTTTCGCTCTTTATTATTCGATATTCCTTTTAATACGGCCATATGGTCTAATAGCTGATAGGCTGTTATTTTTGCATATACGCCAAACTCTTGAGGCAAATAGCCTAGAACCTTTCTAAGTTCACTAGGATTATTTAAGATATCTATGTCATCTAAAAATGCGCTGCCTGAATCTGCTTCTTGAAGGGTTGCTAATGTTCTCATTAGAGAAGATTTCCCGGCACCATTAGGGCCAAGTAATCCGAACATCCCATTAGAAATTTCAATAGAAACATTATCAAGTGCCTTTACTCCGTTAGGGTAAGTTTTGTTTAGGTTTTCAATTTTTAGCGTGCCCATAATTTGTTGTTAAGTGAATTTCGAATGCGGTGAAAATAGAATAATGTATGTTACGTCTTTTAAAAAAAAGGATGAATGGTTATTTACTTTACATAATTGTTAGAATCGGTGTGACGAATGATTCTTTGATTAAGTTACAAAAGAGCATAAAAAAAGACCCTTCGATCGAAGGGCCTTTTAATAGAGTAAATAGAGGCTTAGGTCATTTGATCTAAATGATCTCCCAATGCCTTGAGTTTGTCATCCCAGAAGACATCGTAAAAAGAAAGCCAATTCTTTATTTCTTGCAATGCATCAAGTGATGCTTCACAATACCTTTCTCTACCTTTTGCTTGAATGTTTACCATCTTTGCTTCTTCAAGCAATTTTAAATGTTTAGTAACTCCCTGTCTACTAATATCGAATTGAGTTGATAATTGCGAAATAGATAGTGCAGAATCAATCACTAATACATGGAAAATTTCTCTCCTCGTTGGGTCTGCTATGGCTTTAAAGATTTTATTTCTTTTCTCTGACATGCTATTTATTGATTAAGAACATCCGCTATTTGGGTAAAACAACGTTCCCATCCGCCTGAAAAGCTGGCAAACATTGCTTCTCCAGCTTGTTTCTCATATTGAAGCATTCCGCTATGAATCATGTTGACGGTTGTTCCGTTATTTTCTTCAGTTAAATTCCATTTTACTTCTGTCTCTACCTCTTTATGATTTAGAGCTATCCAGGAATAAGTTAAGGTGTATGGGCTCGCTTCTTTTACTATTCCTTCTACAACACTGCAATCATCTTTTGGACTATGAAGGGCGTATTTTGCTCCTTTTTTTCCTTTGAAATCGGTAGGAGCAAGCCATTGAGATACTTGTTCAGTTTCTGTTAGGGCTTTCCATACTTTGTCGATTGAATGAGGAAACCATTGTGTTTTTTCGATTGTGTTTGTTACTGTTTCTGCTTTCATGATGTTAAAATTAAGGTTTGTATGCAACTTTATGGTTGTAAATATAGCAATGTATTTTATATGCAACAAAATGGTTGCGTATGAAATTACAATAAGGCACTTTATTAGTTTTATTCATCGATGAGAATATATTTATTCTGATAAGTTAGTGAGTTTGTTTTTCTAAAAATCATTTTCGATGGAAGAAGCTTTATTATTCCCTTTTTTCTCCTTGATTTTTCA
>JAESST010000193.1 GCA_016763995.1 Flavobacteriales bacterium
GTATACAGGGCTACTTCATTTTCATAACCTATTAAGATACGCTATTGTTATCTTTTTGATTATAAATGTTATAAAATCATTCATCGGTTGGTTTTCTAAAAAAGAATATACCGCAGGTGACAACAAATTAAGTTTATTCCTATTTATCTCAGCTCACCTTCAGCTAGTCATAGGTTTAGCAATTTACTTTATGAGCCCTATTTACAAAGCACTTAAGGTCGCAGAAGACAAAGCAGAAATGATGAAAAGCCCTGAGGTTATGTTTTTTATGGCCGAACATATGATGTCTATGATATTAGGTATTATCATTATCTCACTTGGTAGGATTATGGGTAAGAAAGGCAAAACAGATAGTGTCAAATTCAGAAGACAAGCCATCTACTTTACTCTTGCAATGGTTATTATATTTTCAGCCATTCCTTGGCCTTGGTCAGTTGTTGCTAGACCTTGGTTTTAATTTACCTCACTTAAATTAACTCTATGTACGATTCTATTAATGCGGAAATAGAAAGAGCAGTTTTAATAGGCGTTATTACGCAAGAACAAAAAGAAGAACAAGTTACAGAGTATTTGGATGAACTTGCTTTTTTGGCGGAAACTGCTGGAGCTGAAACTGCAAAACGATTTACCCAAAAGCTAGAAAAACCACATCCTAAAACCTTTGTAGGAACAGGAAAATTGCAAGAAATTGCAGACTATGTCAATAAAGAAGAGATTGGACTGATCATTTTCGACGATGAGTTAACTCCTTCTCAAACACGAAATATTGAGAATGCTTTTCAAGACATTAAAGTACTTGATAGAAGCAAACTAATTCTTGATATTTTCGCTAAACGGGCACGAACTGCTGCTGCGAAGACACAAGTTGAATTAGCACAATATGAGTACTTATTGCCAAGGTTAACCAGAATGTGGACTCACCTTTCTCGTCAGAAAGGGGGAATTGGAATGAGAGGCCCAGGAGAAACGGAGATTGAAACGGATAGAAGAATAATTCGAGATAAGATTGCGTTGTTAAAAACTAAGCTTGCTAAAATTGATAAGCAAAAAGCAACCCAACGAAGAGGACGTGAACAGATGATTCGAGCTGCTTTAGTAGGATATACTAATGTCGGAAAATCGACTTTGATGAATTTACTTTCTAAATCGGATGTATTTGCAGAGAACAAGCTATTTGCCACCTTAGATACTACTGTTCGAAAGATTGTAGTCGGCAACCTTCCTTTTCTATTAACCGATACGGTTGGGTTTATTCGTAAGCTTCCGCATCACTTAGTCGATTCTTTTAAATCGACATTAGATGAAGTTAGAGAAGCTGATGTTTTATTGCATGTGGTAGATATTTCTCATCCTCAATTTGAAGATCAAATCGAAACGGTCAATCAAACGCTACAAGATTTAAAAGCAAACGACAAACCGATCATCATGATTTTTAACAAGGTGGACGCTTATACGTACATTAAAAAAGACGAAGATGACTTAACGCCTGAGACCAAGGAAAATTTAAGCTTAGAAGACTTACAACGAACTTATATGGCCAAGGAGAACTATCCTTGCATTTTCATTTCTGCTCAAAAAAGAATTAACTATGAAGAGTTGAGAGAAATGTTATACCAACATATCCATGATCTTCACATGAAGATTTATCCGCATAGAATGTTGTATTAACCTGAGTTCGATTATTAGTTAGAAATTCAGATTTTTAGAAAACACTATATACAAGGCAGATCTTTAGAAATATAGCAAGCTATATTCTATAAATTTAACGCAGTAGATGGTGTTTACTGGGAAAGCTTAGAGTAATACCCCTCTAAAAAGCAATCTTCTTCTTAAAATTCTCTGGAAATAGCTCCTGTCTACCAAGGCTCGCCAGGCAAGGTGCTATTGCTTCGCAAATTTTAATCAAATCTCACTGTTTATAGGCGTTCTGAATCCTTAAGAATAATCGAACTCAGGTTATTAGAAGAAGGCTCGAACTTGCATTCCTCCAGTATGAATAATATTTAAATCTCCAGATTTCCGACCTCCGTAATTTAGGTTAAGTTGTAAGTTATTCGCTAAATTTCGTTGCCATCTCAAGTCCCAAGTGATGTTATCTCCAGTAGTTAAGCCTTCTAGCATTTCAAATGCTAGCGAGTTGTTTTCCGTTGCATTGAAGTTGATTTGGATGAAGCTGGCAGCAAGAGCAAAGGTTCCTTTACCCGCTTGGTTAAATTGAAGTTCTGTTGAATAAGAACTATTGAATGCCCGTTCGCTCCCTAATTCATTCTTCTTATCTGTATAGGTTCCAGAAAGGCTTAAGCGAAATTTTACAGAAGGCTGAAAAATCAGTTTGGGCTCTATTTTTTGTGACAAAATGGTATAATCTCGATTCGTAAAAAATTCAGATCTGTTTCCCCTTTTCGAATCTGTCAATTTTAACTCGAGGGAGTGAATCCGACTTACATTGTACCTCAACCGGAGCTCTTGTTGTAGATTGGTTCTACTTTGAAAACCATTGGTTAAAAGTGTCTTATTCTGATTGTTTAAATAGAAAAACTCCGCTCCAAATTTTGGGTTAATCCGATTAAAATAAAACGTATTAGCAAACGAAGCGTTTACAGAAACCAAGCTTGTATCTTCCACACTCACCAAAAATGGATTGTAAATATCTTCTTGTCTTCCTGTTTTCCGCTCTACCCGATAAGCCGCTTTGTTTGAAAACTTAGCCACTATCTTCTTCCAACCCTTTGCCCCATTTAAAAGAGCGTTCGGTTTTAAAAACAATACTTGATTAAACTGATTGCTGAAAACGGAAACACGATCGTTCGTCGGTGTAAAAACGCGAATATAATTTGCCTGAAAACTATTATTGGCTCCAGCTACTTCAAACTCGTTAAACTCCTTTACAGCGTTCCCATTATAGTCATTCCATAAATGCGTTCCTTGCCCATCGTTCACTTGCAAAAAGGAATATTCCCTTTTAAATTCTAATCCACTTCCCAACTGATAGAAACTGGTGGAACTTATAAAACCTTTAAGTGCTTTTAAGTCGTATTGCAACCTTCCAAGCAATGTATTCTCAGGGCTACGAAAGCTTAAGCTAGTGTCTTCAATTAAAAATCGTCGATATGTTACTTTTCCACTTAAACGACTGTTTCGGTTCTTCGAAAGGGAGAAATCAAAATCAAAATTTTCACTCTTTTGAGCTTGTTTTAAACTAAATTCATTAGGTAAGAGATCATAGGTTTCACCATAGCTTATTCTGATCAATTGATCAGATAGACTGTCTCCAAACTCAGTAAACACCCTCCAAATTCTTCGATCGAAACTATTCACCTGTAAGGTATCAGATTTTGCTTTAAAAAATTGCAATTGCTCTTGTTCAAAATAGGCTCCAACTTTTACGCCCATAATTTTCTGCGAAACAGTCGTATAATGCCTTAGGAAACTACTGTTGTTTTGTGCCTTGGTGCTTAAATAACTTCCTCGAGATTTAGCAGTAAATCCATTCTTCTCATAGTTTGCCGAAAATCCATTTTTTATTCCTTCGTAGTCTTCTCCTTTGATAAATGAACCTACTTCATACTTGAAAAATCTCCTCTTCTGTTTAAATCCTGTTTCTGCACGAATCAAATATTCATTCCCACTCAATGGCAAGCCTTGAACATTCCAATTTCGCTCAAATTCAACATCTCGGTAACGCTCTACAAATTGAAAATTTCGCCCTCTTTGCTCATAGAAAACCTTTGATGCCCAAAAGATTTTTTCTCCGCTATCTTTTTTTAAAACAGGCTGCAGATGCTCAAAATTTAACTTCAATCCATAAGATCGATCATCTTTAGAGTTGTTCTTAGAAAAGGTATTTAGATCGTTGTTAGTGAAAGCCCCCTCCATTGAAAGCCGTGTGTATTTTGAAAAATCATATGCCCCTCCAATTGTTAACATTTGTCGCTGTTTAGGGCTTATCAGCTGTATAGAAGGGTCGTGATCTCCTTTCTTAATACCGGCAAACTCATAAACTCTTCCGTTTGCATCACTTTGAATTTGAACATAATCTCCATTTCCTAAACCAACAAATCGGAAACGAGCTGCATAAATTGCACTGTCAATATTTTTAGAAAACACTAAAATTTGTATCCCGAGTGAATCAATTAGTTTGTAGCGCACTTGACCATCGTCGAATCCTACAGAGTCTATTCCTGTAGAAATTGCTTCCGATAAATTATCTCCAACTTCTATCAATTTCAGTTTCTCCTCATCTGTCAAATCTTGCTGCAGAGGTTGATTTTTATTGTCCTGTTCTGAGTAGATATTAAAGTCTAGCGTCAATTTTTCCTTTTTGTAATTGTTTTCTAAAAAAAGAACAGAGCGCGAATAGTTTTGCTCCGAATACTGAAACTCTGCTACAATCCTCTGATCCTTGTTAATGATTTGGTTCGGCGTAAAGGTCAATTCAGCAGTATTATAATCAATCACATAATCATTGTCTTGCCCTCTTTTCATGAGTTTACCATTAACATATACCCGTTCAGTTCCTGAAAGCACAATGATAAATCGTTCGTTATTTTCTCCTTCCAATTTATAAGGGCCTTGATTTCCTTCTTCTCCATTCACTACATATCTAGAAAATTTTCCTCTTGAGATAGCTGCATTCACAGAAGTTTTTAAAACTCCATTCTCCTTCTCAATTAACTCTCGTTTTGTAATAAACTCTGTAGAAAACCCTCCTCCTTGAACTTTCTTATTAAAATTCATAAAGTAACTGTTAGGTCTGGAAATTCGAAAATCTCCAGCAATCAAATTACTTTTCTCATTGTACAATCGAATAAAAACACGATCAAATTCTTGCAACTGTTGTGTGTTTCCTTCTGCTTGAATTGGCAAATTATTATCACTAATGGCAGCCTGAATACTAATGTCTTCAGTTACCTTTCCCGAAAGTTGCAAATCTAAATTCGAATTAACGGATAAGTTCTGGTTGTTTCCAAAATTGACTCCCCTAGAAATACTACCGTTCTTTGTTAAACCGTCAATCGTAAACAAATCTCTTTGGTTAGCATTTTCTTTTATTGTAAAGTAATCGTACAATCCAGGATCCTCTTGTTCAATTTGATCTAAAGTCTTGTGGGCATACTTTTTAGTAAAAAGGTAGGGGAATACACGATAAATGATAGTTAGTTTTTGACCTATCAGTTCTTTATTCACAATTAATCTAGCCCTCGCGAAATCTAACTCATACTCAGAAGTAAGCACTAACATTCCGTTTTCTTTTTTAATTACTTCTGAGGATGGGATGATACTCAAAGTATCTAATAGAAACGTATCTGTTTTTGGAGTAATTTCTTTTTCTCGCCAATTGCTAAGCTCCTGAGCTGTGATGCTCAATGTGAGAAGTGAAAAAAAGATGAAAAACAGGACTCTCAAAAGGCTTCTATTGAAATTTGAAGATAGTAATACCAAACGGTATTTGTGATGACGGAGAAAGAGTATTGTTGTCAATTGATTATCATTATCAAACAGCTAATCTAAACCGTCATTCTAAAATTAAAATGGTATAATAACGTAAAAAGTTGTCTTTTAGTCGTTGTTTTTACTAGAATATAAAATTGATAAATAAATCGGAATTTCACACTAAAATTAAAGAATCGAACAAGAAAACAGTTTGAATAGATGAAAGGCGAAGCTAGCCTATTCTATTGGCTGTTTGATAAAACAAATCCAGTATAGATGAAACGAATTATTTCTTACAATGTAAATGGAATTAGGGCTGCACTTAAAAAAGATTTTTTAAGCTGGTTAGAAGCTGCAAATCCTGATGTTTTGTGTTTACAAGAAATTTAGGCTAATCCGGAACAAGTTGATCCTGAAATATTGGAAAACTTAAATTACCATCACTATTGGTACCCAGCTGAGAAAAAAGGATATAGTGGAACTTCCATTTGGACGAAGGAAAAACCAAAGCATGTAGAATATGGTTGCGGAATCGAAAAATACGATGCAGAAGGAAGAATAATTCGTGCAGATTTCGAGACCTTTTCTGTTATGTCAGTTTACATGCCTTCAGGCTCAAGTGGCGAAATTCGTCAGGAGTTTAAAATGGGATGGTTAGCCGATTTTCAGAACTACATTAATGAATTAAAGAAGGAAATCCCCAACCTTATCATCAGTGGTGATTACAACATCTGTCATTTAGATATTGACATTCATAATCCAAGTAAACAACAAAAATCTTCAGGCTTCTTACCAGAAGAAAGGGAGTGGGTTTCTCAGTTTATTGATTCAGGCTTTATCGATACGTTCAGAATGTTCAACATGGAACCTCACAATTACAGTTGGTGGAGTTACCGAGCTGGTGCTAAGGGTAAAAACTTAGGATGGAGAATTGATTACCACATGGCAAGTAAAGGTTTAAAAGACAGATTAATTAGAGCAGCTATTCTTTCTGAAGCGAAACATTCTGATCATTGCCCAATTTTAGTAGAGCTAAAAGAGTAACAAAGCTAAACTGCTAAACTGCAAACAGCTACCTGCAAAGCTTCATTGCTGATTCTTTTTGTGAGAGAATTCTTCTCGCATTATATTAAAATTTAACTGTTTAAAAGTAGCTGGAAGTCTCTATTTTCGGGAGTTAAAACTGCTTAATTTTGTATAAAATTAGCACATTATGAATCGAAAAATAGCCATTGCCATCTTGTCCATCTCTTTATTTGCTGCTTGTGTTCCTGCAAAAAAAGTAGAAGACATTAAGCGCAAGAAAGCAATTTGTGAAGAGCAAAGAGCTGCACTAGAAGAGGCCAACAGAAAATTGGATGAAGATTTTACTGAAGTCAATGAAAAGTATAAGGATCTAATGAAGTCGCAAAAGGGCTTAATGACCGATACCACTATTCAAGGTCGCTCATTGCGCTTAATAACAAGAAATTACGATCAATTGAATGATACCTATCAATTGTTATTGGATAAAAATAAAGAGTTATTGGAAGGGAGTGAAGCTGAGAGTGCTAAAATGTTCAGCAATTTAACAAACTCTCAATCTAAGCTAAGAGCAAGAACTGCGGCCTTAGATCAAGCGAAATTAAATTTAGAAGCGAAAGAGAAAAATTTAGCCCAATTAAAAACAGCACTTGAGAAACGAGAGGAAAGGGTTAATGAATTAGAAGCTATTTTAGCTCGAAAAGATTCTGCGGTGAATGCTCTCAAATCCAAAGTTCAGAAAGCGCTTTTAGGTTTTGAGAATAATGGATTAACCATTGAGCAAAAGAATGGTAAAGTTTATGTTTCTCTAGATGAGAGTTTATTATTTGCCTCAGGAAGCTATAACATTGAGAAAAAAGGGAAAGAAGCCTTAAACAGTTTGGGAGAGGTTTTAGAAAAGAATGTAGATGTAAATGTTCTAGTAGAAGGCCACACAGACAATGTTCCGTTCAAAGGCTCTGGTGTAATTAAAGACAACTGGGATTTAAGTGTGAAAAGAGCAACTTCAGTTGTTAAAATCATTTTGGACAA
>JAESST010000194.1 GCA_016763995.1 Flavobacteriales bacterium
CTGAAAAGAAATTTATTCATAGCAGACTTTTGTTAAGTAAAAGTTGCTAAAGTACTGATTTTCTGAAATAAAAAAAGCGTCGAGAAAATATCTCGACGCATATTAATACTTTATTCTCTTGATAGAAATTAAGAGATAGTCTCAAAAACTTCAACAATGACATCTCTATAAAGATGCCCGAAAGTTGCCAAACACCATGCTTTTAACATTAATGATTCATTTGGCTTTAGCCATTTTTTGGATTTGTTTAGTTCTTTTTTAAATAGTACCCTATCAAAGCTTACTCTAGTAAGCACTTTCTTGCTCATCTCGTACATGTGGTAAATACTTTTTTAATTGAATTTACAATTTACGCATGAATGAAGAAAAAATTGCAAGCTATAGGTCAAGATTTTTGAACATTTAACAGTTTAAAAGAAGAAATTTATTTTTCACCCCAACGATAGCTCTTATTTTCAAGCTCTAATAGGTCGATAATTCTGTTGACAACTGTCATTGATGCTTCTTCTATTGTTTGGGGTTGATTATAGAATGAAGGCACAGCCGGACAAATAATACCTCCTGCTTGTGTAATGGTCGTCATGTTTTGCAAGTGAATTAGATGTAAGGGGGTTTCTCGGGCTACTAATATGAGCTTTCTTCTTTCTTTCAGAATAACATCAGCAGCTCTAGTGGTTAAGTCGTTAGAAATTCCTGAAGCAATTCGCCCTAATGTTCCCATAGAGCAAGGGGCAATTACCATCTGATTGTACCTTGCAGAGCCCGAAGCAAAAGGAGCCGTGAAATCCATTTTGTCATAATAATCGAAAGGATATTTTTCAAAATCTTTATTGCCTAACTCGTGCTCCCAAACATATTTTGCATTAGTGGACATAACGATGCCAACTTTTTCTATTTGATCTTTTAGTTCTACTAATTTATCCAGAAGAAGTTTTGCATAAATCGAACCCGAAGCTCCCGTTACTGCAACAATTATTTTATGCTCCATATTACTTTCCTAAAAATTCGTAGCGTAATGTAAAGCTTAAATAATGATGATACATCCCTGACTTGAACTGAAAGCGCCCACCACTATCATGATCTCTAAAAGGGATGATAGAACTATTTAGTCTCCAATTCATGATCAAGTGTTCCGTAAAGTTATAATTGACACCTACTAAGAATCCAAGATCTCTATCTTTAAATTGATTAAGGTTCGGATCTATTTGACCCTTACCATTCTCATCTTCTAAGTAATCGCTAATTAGCTGACTGAAATAAAATCCACTTTCGTAAGTAAATCTCTTTTTGTGGTACCGAAGCATTAATGGAACTTCAATATAGTTCATTCTCAATAAGAAGAAATCAGTATCTCCATCTGATGTTTTTGGATTTCTTCGACTTCCTTTCTCGCTGTAGTAAATTTCGAATTGTAAGTCAAACTTCTCAGAAAGGTGGGCATTGGAATATAATCCGACTAAGATTCCTGCTTTATCAAATCCTCCATAGCCATCTCCACTTACTTGAGAGGCATTAACTCCAGCTAATACTCCAACTCTAAATTCTTGTGAGAAGCCAGGTATAAATAGGCTAACAAATGTGAAAAGAAGAACTAGTCGAATATTCATTTGTAATATAATGGTTAGACTAGATTCGGTTCATTTTAGACTTATTTCCTTACATGTACAGCATTAGCTTGAACTATCTTATAGGAATTAGGGTCGCTATCGAAAATAAAGGCAACAACTTCCATGTTTTCAGGTTTCCACGCGGAACTTAAAGTAGTAATGTATTGAAAGTTTTCCCTTTCACCAGCCACTGCAGTTTTTAACTGTATACCGTAAGTATCATTAACTAACTTACGCAACACATGCTTGTGGTTATAATGTTCTATGTCTACAGTTCCATCTAATTGCCAATCAATAATATTACTTTCCAATAAATCAACTTGAAGTTTGTACGTCTCAGGAAGAGTTACCAACCATTCAATTTCTAGTTGAACCCTTATGAGAAAAGAATCGCTAGAGGTGTAAAAACTTTTAATGCTAAGTGCAGCTACAGGACTATCATCTTTAAGAGCAAGGAAGTCCCCTTCCCACTGACTAATTTGGCGACCACTGGTAGTAGTTCTACTAACAATTCCCTGCGGAAGTGCGCCGATATTTAAATCAATTCTATACGTTTCTCCTTTACCGCTTTGTAGTCTAAAATCCGTTCTATACATATTTCCAGAAGGTTCTGGAGCTGCAAATGAATTCGTTGAATGGATAGCAATTGGAATTAATTGATCTCCATATTCTCCTACTAATCGTTGTATTTCTCTAGCCCCATTAGGACATGCTCTACATTTATGCCCCGTAAACTCTTCCAATACAACAAATCGTTGGCTAGAATTGTTGGGCCCTGTAATGGAATCCCAAGTTTTAGATGCTATGAAGTCTAGTATTGAGTCAGTTGAAATATTTAATGAAGGGTCTGCAACGTATTGTATATCACCTATCTGAACAGTAGTTCCTATTGAATCTGGAATCGGATCATCTATTTTATCGCAAGCATTAAATAAAGCTAAACTAAAAAGAAGTATCGTTATTTTTCTCATGATTTTTAAATTTAAAAACTACTTGTAATTGATAAATATGCACCTGTTGAAGCAGGTACTACTCTACATACTCCGCCTACGCAGAAGATTCCCGCTCTTTGGCGTCCTACATTTAAAGCAACTCTTGTTCCCTTATCATTGTATCCTACAGAACCATTTAAATAATGAATTTGTAAATCGGAATCTTTATTCCCATAATTGTATTGATCGATAAGAGCAACAAACCAATGAGGAGCGTAAGAATACTCTACTAAGAAAGTAGCCCAGTTTCCCTGATCTTGCTCAGTAATTAGAACTTGACCTTCTGTTCTAATTGAATTTTTTCTATCAAACTTATAGGTAACATCTACAATTCCTACATTAGAATAAACGACAGGTTTTCCTGGTTTTCCTTCTATTATGTCCTGATTATAGACCAAGTTGGCATAGGTAAATCTCCCTTTTGTCTTTTTACTAAACTTCTTCGTAAGAGTGGTATTAAAATCTTTAAAATAGACTTCTCCAATTTTAAAGTAGTCTGATTTATACCCTTGCCTTTTTCCTGCTTCGTCATTTAAGATAGTGGTGTCTATATTATTTGCTGTAGCATAATTCATTTGTATATCCATTCCGTACTTTCCTCCAAGTGGAGTTCCTTTCTTGAACTTGTAAATTAAATCTGCTTGAAAAGCAACTTCTCCATTTAGTTGAACAGCATAAGGGTATAAGGTTGCAAGTAAATTATAAGTATGTTGCTTTGTGAGAGAAGGGATGTAGTTAATTAATAGATTCTGCAATCCTTCTGATCGGTCAGAACGGAAACTCATGTTATCATTTCTTTTAGCAGCTAAAACTAAACCAAAACCCTTTTGCGAATAAGTAGTTTGTATAAAGAGAGCCTGTCCATCTTTATAAATGAATCCATTGTCTGCCGAAGGGTCATTAATTTTATAGGCATATTCTGCATTTACGCTAACTTTACCTCTACTAACATTAATTCTTCCACCAACAGTAGATACATTCTCAGGTAAGACGAATCGTGAATCTTGATCTGCCTGAAATTTACTAACTGCACTTGCTCCAATTAATACTCTTGTTTTACTTTCTTCAAATCCTTTAAAAACAGTATTTACATCTAGGTTGGCATCAAACCCTCTGAGAATACCATCGCCTAATTCAAAAAATATCCTTTGCTTTCCAATAAGGCCCGTCAAGCTTAAGCCTTCTTTCAATTTATATTTAACTCGAATTCCATCTATGGCATTGTCGTAGCCTAAGCCTCTTTCTTCATAGGTTCTAAGCACAAGTCCGCTACCGAATTGCTCATAAAAGTTACCGACTGTTACCGCCAACCTATCTTGAGTAAAAGAGGCAAATCGGTATGTAATTCCATTGTTATTGTTATATCCTTCAGGATATCCTAACAATGCATTTAAATAGCTTTCGTAACGAATTCCCGCAGAAAAACCACCATTGGTATAAATTAGGTTAAGAAATGCATTTGATCGAATGTCTTCGGGAACTTCTTCTGCTCCTGTGATGGAGTCTTCAACATAGTACTGTGCTTCTATTTGAAAATTACCTCTTATTTCACCACGATTTAGAATTTGATCCACAGAAGACTGTGCATTCAAATTGTTGTTTATTGCGATGAAAACTAGAGATAGAATTATAATGCGAGAGAATTTTTTCATATTATAATTTGATTTTGTGGTAGTTGAAAATATATAAGAAAAAAGAACTGAGTAGTTTGTTACTCAGTTCTCGGTTATGTCATTTAAGCTTAGTTTATCTTTTCCCCTGCATTTAGCTTCTTTACAAGCTCTAATAATTCATATTCATCTCCTTCTGAGTATGAATTGTGTTGCCAAACTATTTTTCCACTTCCGTCAACAAGGAAGGTATGGGGAACATTGTTTACTCCTAGAGCTCTTTTAAAATCTCCGTTTGGATCAAGGTATACATCATACTCCCAACCTTTACCGTTCACATAAGGAGCTACTTTTGCCATGTTTCTGGTATCGTCGATTGAAATTGCAACCAATTTTACACCTGTTTCTTCCACCCAATCATCATACATTTCTGCGATATTATTTAATTCTCTTTTACACGGACTGCACCATGTAGCCCAAAAATTAATAATAACTGGCTTTCCATCATTTTTGATATCAGAAGTATTAAAAACAGTTCCATTTAGATTTTTAACATCAACTGCAGGGACTGTACTGGTCTTCGACTGTGCACTTGACGAAAAGGAGTAAATGGTTAAAAATGTGATGAGTATAAATTTTGTCGTTTTCATGATAATATATTAAAATTTGGGAAGGACAAGACAAATGTAATGCCATTTTTTATTACTAATAGTCTTAGTTAGTATATTTGTAAAAAATAAAATTATGAGAAAAAAAGTACTTTTTATAATCTCGTTATTTAGCATATCAGCTTTAAGTGCCCAGAACATCCATTTATTGGATGCCTCAGGGACTATTGTAAATGGTGATACAATAACTTTTACCCACTATTTAGACACGTTGATTTCACAATCTGCTTTTCATCATGACCAATTTGTAACGGTTGTAAATGCGACCACTACAGATACTATGGATATTGACTTGGCGAGACAAGAGATAGACCCGATTCCAGGGTCCGCAGATTTTTATTGTTGGGGTAGTGAGTGTAAATTGGCAAAAGTTGCCGGTTCATTTCCCTACTGGCAAGCATTAGATCCTGTATACACAGAGCCTCAGGATAGTGCCGGAGGCCTAGCACCTCTTTCTATTTATATCGATCCTAGAGGAAATGATGGAGTGTCATTGTTGAAATTTATTTTTGAAGATCAAAATGATAGAACTGGGAACAACATAGCTTCAGTATTTGTGAGGTGGGTAATAATAGATACAACTGTGTACTCTAATCCGCTTATGTTATTTAGTAAAATTCCAAGAAAATTTGTAACATTTGGTGATACTATATCTAGGGAAGTTTCTGTTATTGGAGATACGATTAACTTTAGAAGTATTCTGAATAATGATGTGTCACAAACTCCTCTTTTTGAAGAAGAAATATTAATTAACGTCTTTAATGCGACAAACAACGCGATGCAAATAGACATGAGTAGAGAAGAAATAACAACTATTCCAAGAAGTGGAGATTACTTTTCATGGAACGGTACGACAACTCCTGAAACAAAGGCGGGGACTAGTCCACAAGCAGCAGCAAATTCAGTAGTTGCAGTAGCACCTAGGTGGGTAGCAAATAAAAGTTTTCCGATTAAATTATTTTTAAAGTCAGACAGTGTAGGAGGAACAGCAATTTACAAGTACACTTTTACTGATACGAATGATCCAAATAATAAATCATCGGTCTTTGTAAAGTGGACAGTAGATAATATAACATCTATTAATGAAGCTCAATATAAAAACGAATTTTCGCTTTATCCAAATCCTGCAGCTGATTTAACCACTATTAGTTTAGAAAAGCCTTTAGTGTTTAAACAACAAGAGTTAGAGATATATAATATCTTAGGAGAAGAGGTTCAATCAGAACAAATTGTTTTAGGGTCGCAAATTATTAATGTTGATGTGAGTGCTCTTACACCTGGAGTATATTTTGTAAACATAATTGGTGACGGTAACAGAGTCGCTTCTAAGAAAATGATTGTAAAGTAATTTACATTTAGATCAAATTTAGAGCAGGGAGGATCATTTGATCTTCCCTTTTTTTATGCATTAAGTTTTTGACTTAAGATTCTCATTCCTTCTTCTGCGCCTGCTTTTAAAATACTAAAATTGCTGACTGTGTTATATATCGGAGGCTTGGGGTCAATGAGGTAATTAATGCAATTGTCAGGAACAAAGTTGACAACATTCGCCGCGGGATAAACATTTAGTGAAGTTCCAACAACAATTAGGATGTCTGCGGTTTGAGAAACCCGAAAAGCAAGCTCCATCATTGGAACCTCTTCACCAAACCAAACCACATGAGGTCTTAACTGGAATCCCAACTCACAGTTTTCTCCGAGATGAAGCTCTTCTTTATCCCATTGATAAATTAAGTCGGTATGCCTCTCACTTCTTACTTTTTTAAGTTCTCCATGTAAATGAATAACGTTAGTTGAGCCTGCTCTTTCGTGCAAATCATCTATGTTTTGAGTAATCACTGAAATTTTATATTTTTTTTCAAGTTCTGCAATAGAAAAGTGAGCTTGATTAGGTTTTGCTTTAAAGAGTTGAGTTCTCCTTAAATTGTAAAAATGAAGAACCATTTCTGGGTCTTTTGCCCACGCTTGAGGAGTTGCAACATCTTCTACTTTGTAGTTCTCCCAAAGTCCACCGTTATCTCTAAAAGTTTTTAAACCACTTTCGGCACTCATGCCTGCACCACTGAATACAACAATGTGTTTCATTCTGTCTGACTTTATTAGGTTAGCGTAAAACTTTAGTCTAATTTGACGTCTACAATTCGTACTTTTATCAGCCTTTTAAATTAAGAATTATGGCGGACTCCCGGAGGCAAATCGAAGCATTGGATTATCATTCAGATGGCAAGCCTGGAAAAATAGAAGTAAGACCAACAAAACCTTACAGTACACAGCGTGATTTGGCATTGGCTTATTCACCAGGGGTTGCTGAGCCTTGTAAGAAAATTGAAGCAGATAAAGATCTTGCTTATAAATATACTGCAAAGGGAAATTTAGTGGCAGTCATTTCTAATGGGACTGCGGTTCTTGGTTTAGGAGATATTGGTCCTGAGGCATCTAAGCCTGTGATGGAAGGAAAAGGTTTGCTTTTCAAAATATTTGCTGACATTGATGTATTCGACATTGAAGTAGATGCTAA
>JAESST010000195.1 GCA_016763995.1 Flavobacteriales bacterium
AATTATATGCAAATGTTTTTTATAAAACGTATGGGTTAGAAACTATCGGGTTAAGATATTTTAATATATTTGGACCCAGGCAAAGTCCTAATGGCGCTTATGCTGCAGTCATTCCACTTTTTATTCAATCAATATTGCAAAATACTGCTCCTGTTATTAATGGCGATGGCACGCATAGCCGGGATTTTACTTATGTTGAAAATGCTGTTCAAGCTAATATTAGGGCTTTATTCACAGATAACAAGACTGCTTTTGGAGAAGTATTTAATGTAGCTGTTGGTGAAAGTTTTTCTTTGGTCGAATTATTTGAAACAATTAAGAGCGAAACAAATGCTACTGTAGCTGCTGTGCATAGAGAAGAAAGAGCAGGGGATGTTAAGAATTCATTAGCAGATATCTCAAAAGCGCAAAAAATGTTGGATTATAAACCTGAGGTCAGATTCCAAGAAGGAATAGGCAGAACTATTGAATGGTTTAAAGCCAATACAACCGATTCAAAGCTATAAGTTAAAATGAGTTGGATTTCGAAACTATTAAAAAAAGAGAAACCTCTTCCTCCAGCTGATATCAGTGCGCTTTATACTGATGTTCATTCGCATTTAATTCCGCAAATAGATGATGGGTCTAAAAGTCTGGAAGATTCGATAGACATGATTCGGACTTTCAAAGAGATGGGGTATTCTAAGATTATCACCACGCCTCATGTTATGAGTGATTTCTATAAAAATACGCCTGAAACTATATTAGGAGGGATGGAAGTCGTTAAAGAAGAGTTAAAGAAGCAAAGGATAGACATAGAGCTAGAGGCTGCGGCAGAGTATTACTTAGACGAGAACCTTGAGAAAAAAATTCATGATGGAAGCTTATTAACTTTTGGGAATAAATATTTACTGTTTGAGCTTCCTTTTATGACAGAGCCACCAAATTTGGCTTCTTTTATTTTTGAGTTACAAACTAACGATTACAAGCCTGTATTAGCACACCCTGAGTGTTATAGTTTTTGGTATAAGGACTTTGAGAAATACAGAGAATTAGTAGAAAAAGGGGTTTTGCTTCAATTGAACATGCTATCGTTAGTTGGGCATTATGGCCCAGAAGCTCAGAAGATTGCTGAAAGAATGATTGACGAAGGCTTAATTAGTTTTTTAGGATCAGATTGTCACAATACAATGCATCAAAAAGGAATTGAATTTGCTAGGACAAAAAAATACTTTCATAAGCTAATAGATAGTGGAGTTTTAAAGAATAGTGAACTGTAGACTAATTCTACTGATAAGTAGAATTGTAAAAGACCTAAGCTGCTATTAAATAATATTTACTTCACGTTCTAATTGAACATCAAACTTTTGTTTTACGGATTGTAAGATGCGTTCAGAAAGGTCATAAATTTCTAGCCCTGAAGCATTACCATAATTCACCAAGACAAGCGCTTGTTTTTTATGAACTCCATATTCTCCCTCGGTATAGCCTTTCCAGCCTGTTTTTTCAATTAACCAACCTGCCGCAAGCTTATATCCTCCTTTAGGTAATTGGTATGCCGGCATATCTTTATACTTCTTTTTCAATTTCTCGAAAGTAGCATCGCTTACAATTGGGTTCTTAAAAAAACTACCTGAATTTCCTATTTCTTTTGGGTCAGGTAACTTGCTTTTTCTAATTGTAATAACAGCTTCAGAAACAACTTTAAGACTCAACTGGTCATCAGTAATGCCCATATTAACTAGTTGACTTTTAATGGCGCCATATTCAATTTTGAATGCTGGTTTCTTGCTTAGTCGAAAAGTGACTGCTGAAATGAAGTATTGATTCTTAAGCTTGGTCTTAAAAATACTGCTGCGATAATCGAATTGACAATCTTCATTTGAGAAAAGTACTTTTGAGCCATCCTCAATATTTATCGTTTCAACTTCTGAAATTAAGTCTTTAACTTCAACCCCGTATGCGCCTATGTTTTGCATTGGACTTGCACCAACATTACCTGGAATTAAAGATAAGTTCTCTACTCCAGCATATCCATTGTTTACGCAATACATAACGAATTCATGCCAGTTTTCCCCTGCGCCTACTTTTAAAGTGATAGAATCCTCATTCTCTTCAATAACGGCGATATCTTTTAACAAATTTTGAATCACAAGACCATTGAAATCCTGAGTTAATAATAAATTACTCCCACCTCCTAGAATGAGAATATTTTGATCGGAAAGATCTTCACTTTTGAAAAAAACACTTGCTTCTTCAAAGCTTTTTAAATCAATGAATTGTTTCGCAAATGCTTCAATTCCAAATGTATTTAATGATTTAAGATTTTTTTGTTGTATCATTAGTCTAATCCTCTCTTATTGAATAAAATGTAACCGAAATGAACTAAAAAACTGAGCTCTTCCTCAGCATCATCGTAATAGTTTAAGCTAGCTGCTAATGGTCCAAGTCTACTATGAAACACTGCTGTGAGAGTCCCAATAACGTTTCTGTTAATTGCTTCTTTCCCATACCTAGATGTTCCATCTGCATTGCGTATTAATTCTTCATAAGGTTGAAAAATATAAACCTCAGCTCTAAAATCGATTAAATCCCTAACAGAATAGATTGCTTTTAATCCACCACTAAAAAATGTTCTTGATCTGTATTGACTTTGAAAAAGGGTTTTGTTTTCTGGCAATGGTTCGAAAGCCGGCGAAACAAGAGTTGATACAGTGTAATTTTGGAAACGAGGGAGATCTGAATAATTGACTTCCAAATATGTTCCTAAGTGAAATTTACGTTTACTGAAGAAGTATTTATTCATCATAAAGTTTATAGAAATCCATTCCCTTCTTTCATTCAGTCTAGTTTTGATGGGAGCAGTAGAACCGGGATCGGTTTCTTCTCTACCATTGGTTCCAGCAAACCTTAATCTCCATTTGCTTCCTTTATTGGCATACTGTTTTCTATTCAATGAATTGCGTTCATAACCAATGAAGGTACGATAAGCTTCAAAAGATGTTCGGTCAGTTGTATCCCCTCTAACAAAGTCATTTGATTGGTAGTATTCATAGTCTTGCCATAAGTAGTTATAACCAATTAGAATTTTACCATTCGTAAAAACGGGTAGTCCAACATTTGTTTCAATAAACCTTTCTGAGTTAATGATAAATGGAGGGTTAATGTCATCAATAAATGTTGCTCTTCCATTAAAGAAGTCGTGTCGGTTAGCGGTGAATTGTGATTCTACATAAAATGGGATATCAAACGGAATATCCCATCTTATTTTTACTTGTGCGGAGTTATAGAAATTTCCAAAGTAAATATTACCGCTAGTTTTTAACTCTGTATTCTTAAGTAGGTTATGTTCCAATTGGAAAAAGCCTGTACTAAATGGTTTAGTTGCAATTACTCCACCAAAAGAGGCTCGAAACTTCTTCTCTTCCTTAATGGCCAAAGATAATTTGAAAGTTTTTCTTTCTTCATCGTATGTTGCAGTGGGATAGGCGCTTTTATTTTATCGTTAGAAGTAAGTCGGTAATAAGCAGGTTTTAGTTTTGAGGAGGGAATGATATTACCAGTATTTAGTTTCAATGATCTTTTAAAGTATTTTGCTTGACTTTGGAGGTTTCCATTAAATTCAACCGAATCGAATGTCAATGCGGGTGTTGAGCTTCTGAATTTTGTTCTTTTATACTGCATCTCGTCAATTGACCTTCGAAGTGAAATCATAGATTTGATAGAATCCATGAAAAATTGGGTTGTTTTCATAACCTCTTTGAAGAGCTAGTTCAGTTCCATAAAAGTCGAAAGTAGATATATCTGCAACATCAGTATTTAAAATTATTCCCTCAGAACAGTTAATGTCAAAGTTTGCTTCTTTTGTTAAAATGCTTCGAAGTTGAGCAATTAGATTATCTTCAGTCGGGGCTAAGTTTTTTGTTGCAACATTACTAGCAATAATATAGTCTGGGTAAAACTCATTGCACATAATATCTATTGGGAAATTATTATATATACCACCATCGAACATGATTTTCCCATTAATAGAAATGGGAGAAATATAAAAAGGATAGGTCATTGAAGCCCTAATGGCGGTTGATAGATTTCCTTCTTTTAAAATGGTTTGTTTTTGTTCAGTAATGTTTGTAGCAAGCGCCCTATAGGGGATCATTAAGCTATCAAAATCTCCTTTTGCAGCTGCATTTGCTGGACTAAATAACTCCATTAATCCATAATCGATAGGAACAGAAGAAACAAAGTTGGTAGGAAGGTTTCTTTCCAATACTGAATCAATGTTGAAACTTAAGGAAAGCATCGAACTATTATCATCACTTCGCATAATGTAATAGAGATCTTTTTCTTCTATGATTCCATTGGCAGAATTTCTGAACTCAGGAGTGCTGATTAGTTTCTCAATTTGCGACGGAGAATAGCCTGAAGCATAAAAGGCTCCAATTAAAGCACCAACGGAAGTCCCAACAATGTAGTCAATTGGTATTTCATTCTCCTCAAGTGCTTTTAATACTCCAACATGCGCAGAACCGGCAGCACCTCCTCCACTTAGAACAACTCCTACTTTTTGTGCTTGCAAAGAGAAGCACAAAAAAGATGAAAGTAGAAGAATTCCGAAGGATTTCATGATTTGCTTGTTTCTGTAAAGCTAATTAAAAGCAAAAAGCCCTAAGGAAGGGCTTTTGTTTGCTTTTAAAATACTCACTGTTTATAAGTCCAGTGCTTTATGCTTTTGGATTGATAGAAGCAATGATATCATGAATCGTAATGATATGAACCTCTCCGGCTATGTTTTTAACTAAAACTGCCGGGTTCTGCTTATTCAAAATTTTAGCCAATTCTACAATTGATGCATTGGCATCTACAAAATCATATGATTTTGTCATGTGTTCTTTCACTTTCCCTAAATTACTTCCTTCGTTTTTAGCAATAACTGAATACAATTCTGAATCATTAATTGCACCAATAAATTTATCTCCGTCTTTAACAGGAACGTGTGAAATGTCATATTTAGTCATTAGGGCCATTACTTCAGCCAAATCGTGTTCTGGAGAAGCTGTAATTAATTTTTTACCTTTATGACTGCTTACAACAGAAAGTGCATTGATTTTATCTGTCTCCATAAATCCACGATCTTTTACCCAATCATCGTTGAACATTTTTCCAACATATCGACTCCCATGATCGTGGAAAATGACTACTACCACATCATCTTTAGTAAGCTTTTCTTTCATTTGAAGTAAGCCTGCAATAGCTGATCCTGCTGAGTTTCCCATGAAAAGACCTTCCTCACGAGCAAGTCTTCTAGTCATAATTACTCCATCTTTGTCAGTTACTTTTTCAAAATGATCGATTAAACTAAAATCTACATTCTTAGGCAAAATATCCTCGCCGATTCCTTCTGTGATGTAACTGTAAATTTCGCTTTCGTCAAACTCTCCTGTTTCATGGAATTTTTTAAATACTGAACCGTAGGTATCAATTCCCCAAATTTTTACGTTTGGATTTTGTTCTTTCAGATACTTAGCTGTTCCAGAAATTGTACCGCCTGTTCCAACGCCTACAACAAGGTGTGTTATTTTACCATCAGTTTGTTCCCAAATTTCAGGTCCTGTTTGCTCATAATGAGCGGTCCTATTAGATAAATTGTCGTATTGGTTTGGGTAATACGAATTTGGAATCTCTTTATTCAAGCGTTGTGCGACAGAGTAATATGATCGAGGATCATCTGAAGATACATTTGTCGGAGTAACAATTACTTCGGCGCCCATTGCTCTTAAAATGTCCATTTTTTCTTTGGACTGTTTATCAGCCAAGGTACAAATCAATTTATATCCTTTTACAATAGCTGCAAGAGCTAAACCCATACCGGTATTCCCTGAGGTTCCTTCAATAATGGCTCCACCTGGCTTTAATTTGCCATTTTTTTCAGCATCTTCAACCATTTTTAAAGCCATTCTATCTTTAATAGAATGTCCCGGATTGAAAGTTTCAACCTTTGCTAGAACAAGAGCAGGTATATCTTTCGTGATTTTGTTGATTTTAACCATAGGAGTATTTCCGATGGTTTCTAAGATATTTTCGTAATATTTCATTTTACTAAATTGAACCGCAAAGGTATCAATTCAAACGGGTCTAGTAGAAGGGATGCTGTTAAAATCTTAAGGATTTATAACGCTTTTTCAACAAAAAAACCGAAAATTCCTTAATCAAATCGAATGGCCTTGATAGGACTAATTTTTGCAATAATATTAGATGGGATAATTAGCATTAACAAACAGCAAAGCAATGTCCCAATATTTAAGAGTACCAAGTTCAAGAAGTCGATTTGTATAGGAACCTTGTCAATGAAGTATGCTTCTTGTGGCAAACCAATAAATCCATATTCTAACTGTAATAGAGAAATCCCAATTCCGAATAGGTTTCCAAAGAACAAACCGTATAGAATAAGATGGGCTGCATTATAGATGAATACTTTTCTAATGCTAGCGTTTTTGGCTCCAAGTGCTTTCAAAATTCCAATCATGCTAGTGCGTTCTAAAATTAAAATGAGTAAGGCAGAAATAATATCAATTCCACAGACAAGAATTAATAAACTAATGATTACGATTACATTGGTGTCCATTAATGCTAGCCAATTAAACAATTCGGGTCGTGCATCAATAATAGAAGTTGACGTTAAGTCGTAATCAATTATTTCATATATTTTCTCATCTAATTCTTTTATCTTGTCAAGGTCATCAATTAAGATTTCAAAGCCACCGATCTGATGATCTTCCCAGCCATTTAATTTTTGGATTTGGCGAATATCTCCTAAAATCATTTTCTCGTCCATCTCGCCAAGTCCCGTATTGTAAATTCCCGAGACGGTGAATTTTCTTATTCTTGGAGGCTGTTGAATGAAGTAAGCCAATACGTCATCACCAACATGCAATTGAAGTTTATCCGAAATGATAGAAGAGATTAATATTTCGTTTGTTTTTTTATTGCTGTCTAATTGTGGGATTTTTCCTTCTTTAATATATTGATTAAAAAATGTCCATTCATAGTCTTGTCCTATTCCTTTGATAACAACCATATAATTGTTTTCTTCGGTTTTTAAAATGGCACCTTTGTTTGCAAATATTTGAATATGGTTGATCCCTTTTATTTTTTTCAAAGAATCGACAAATTCTCGATTTTTTGAGATAGGTTTGTTCTCTAATAAGCCTATAGATTCATAAGTTGAAATTTGAATGTGTGATCCGAATCCGATTACTTTTTTCTCGATTTCAGCTTGGAAACCTTGAACAATAGATAATGATAAGGTCATCATCGTAATTCCTAAAGTAATAGCTACAATGGAAATGCGTATTATTGGTTTCGAAAAGGAGTTTTTACCTCCTTTAATTATTTTTTTAGCGAGAAATAGTTCGAAATTCAATGAATTGTAGAGCTTAAATGAGTGACAAAAATAGGAAAATGATAAAGCAGTTGAGATATACTAAATGGAGTCTTTTGGTATTCATCTTTCAGATGAATATTTCCTGTTCTTCTGCCCAACCTAAAACAGATGGGAACGAGCAAAAAGTAGAGGAAACTATAGAAGAAACAATTGTTTTAGGGAATAGGAGATTGAATGAGTATTTGCCTTTTTTGAAAAATAAAAGAGTTGCTATCGTTGGGAACCATACTTCTTTCATTGGGGAAACTCATCTAGTAGATAGTTTATTAGCGTTGAATACAACAATTGTAAAAGTATTTAGTCCAGAGCATGGCTTTAGAGGAGTTGCTGATGCAGGTGAAAAAGTAAACAATGAAATAGACCCTAAAACTGGTCTTGAGATCATTTCTTTATATGGAAATAATAAAAAGCCATCAACTCAACAACTGAGCGATGTAGATATCTTATTGTTTGACATACGAGATGTAGGTGTTCGTTTCTATACTTATATTTCTACCTTGCATTATGTAATGGAAGCTGCAGCGGAACAGGGTAAGAGAGTGATTGTATTGGATCGGCCTAATCCAAATGGACATTATGTAGATGGCCCAATTCTAAAGCGCTCACAAAAATCATTTATTGGCTTACATCCTGTTCCTATTGTTCATGGAATGACAATAGGTGAGTATGCCAATATGATTAATGGAGAATTGTGGTTGAAAAATGGAGTAACAGCTGATCTAACTGTGATTGCCTGCGAAAATTATAGCCATAATAGGCTTTATGAATTAGAAAGGGCTCCTTCTCCGAATCTACCCAATATGAAATCAGTCTATTTGTATCCTTCACTTTGTTTCTTTGAGGGAACACCCATTAGTGTTGGTAGAGGAACAAATAAACCATTTCAGCAAATTGGACATCCTTCTATGAATTCATTTAGCTACAATTTTACTCCTAAGTCAAATGTGGGTGCAAAAAACCCTAAGCTAAAAGGGGAAAGCTGTTTTGGAATTGATCTATCCTCTCTCACAGAAGAAGAATTGAAAAAGTGGGATCAATTAAATTTGTCGTTTTTAATTCGCTTCTACCAACAATACCCTCAAAAGGATAAGTTCTTTACCAATTTTTTCAATCTATTAGCTGGTAATAAAGCATTGCAAACAGCGATTAAGGCTGAGAAAACAGAATTGGAAATTCGAAATTCTTGGAAAGAAGGATTAGAGAGGTATCATATTGTTCGTAATAAATACCTGCTTTACGATTAAGTCTTATTGTCGATGAAGTTTTCCTGAACCGTTAATTTCTGAGTTAATCATTTTGACAGAGCCTGTGTAGTAGACATCTCCACTTCCATTGATTTCAACATCTAAGGAGTAATCTACATTTACTTTTACATCTCCACTTCCATTGATTTCGACTTTTGTTTCGTTAGTCATTAAATCATACGCAGAAATATCTCCGCTACCATTGATTTCAATGTCATGCAATTTTGATTCACCTGAAAGCGTCAAATCACCGGAACCGTTAATTTCTGTTGCTAACTCTTTCACATCCAATTCAAATTTAATACTTCCAGACCCTTCTATGTTTAGTTCCAAATCATCACCTTTTATAAGGCCTTTACTTATAATCTCTCCTGATCCATCTATTTCAGCTTCTGTTAGTTTTGAAATATCGATGTAGATCTCAATTTTTTGATCTGTTTTAGGGCAACGTTTAAAGTCGATAATCCATTTACCATCATTTACTTCAGTTTTCAATAAATCAATAATGTTTTGCTGAGCTTTAATTGAAATCGACTGGATGTCAGATTGCCTTATATAAACTCTTGCAGTAGAATGTAGTTCGATTGCATTAATGCTACCTAAAGAAACTTCTTTAGTAACAATTGGACCTTGTCCTTCAAGGCTGTTTCCAATAAATCCACAAGAAGTTGATAGAAGGAGCAGACTGAATAAAATGCTCAAAGAAATAAGTAGTGTTTTCATTTTGATTTAATTTAAAGCTAATATACCTTTAAATCTCTCAATTTGTACTTCACTAAATTTTTCGCACCTATACATAAATTGAAGAATTTGATCTAGAATATCGCTTGGAAAGTTTTTTACATTAAATTCATGAATGTGTTTTACAATAAAATCTTTGTCAGTATCAATTTCTTCACTAAATCCCAGATAAGCGGGGATTTCAAATTGAACAGCCATGCGCATAAAACGAACTTCAACATCATTTGGGTTTTTCTGAACTGCTTGCTTAAAGCTTTTTTCACTTTCTCTTAAGAAGTACATCTTTTTGAATATGTTCCAAGTGATTTTTGTCATTATGGCTTCTATTGCACCTTTATAGGCCAGTGTTTTTCCGCTTGGATTTTCTACTTTCTTAAAAATTTTATAAACTTTAGGCATAGAATCAATATTATGAAGTCCCTTCATATATTCTGTTCTTAATTCCGTAAGTGTTTGAGAGTTTAACGTGTTGATAGATAGTAAAGAAAAGAAAAAAATAAAGCAAATTTGTTTGCTGAA
>JAESST010000011.1 GCA_016763995.1 Flavobacteriales bacterium
AACAATAGCATTGCTTAGTCTTAACTTTCAGTCTTATGCTCAATGTACAGCACTTACACCTCCATACAACCAAGACTTTACAAGCTACCCACCAACTTGTTGGGTAGAAGCAAAAGGTCAATTAACTGCAAATACAACTTTCACTTCAACTTCATCTAATTGGATAGCTGATGGCTTCTTGAATTCAGGTTCAACCGGAGCTGCTAGAGTGAATATCTTTTCTACAAATAAATTTGAATGGTTAATTTCTCCTAGCATTGACCTAGGAACCAGACCAAACATGTATCGGTTAGAATTTGATGCAGGTTTAACAGATTTCTCAGGAGCAGGAACTGACCTAATGGGAGCAGATGATACCCTTTCAGTAGTAATCTCTACTGACAATGGCACTACATGGTCTTCTGCTAATGTCGTTAAATTGTTCGATGTTAATTCACCACCATCTAATACAGGGGAAACAGTATTCATCGACCTATCAACCTACACAGGCATTATTAAAGTTGGATTCTATGCAACTTCAACAGCAAGCAATACAGACTATAATGTATATATTGATAATTTCCAAGTAAGAACCCCTCCTGCTTGTCCTATTCCTACAGCAAATACAACTAGCCCAATGGCTACCAATGCAACTCTATCGTGGGTTGAAAATGGAACTGCCACTCAATGGGAAGTAGAATGGGATACCGCAGGATATATTCTGGGATCAGGAAATTCTATTCTTGTTAATACTGATACATTCACTACTTTAATACCACTAGTTGCTCAGTCAACTTATGATTGGTATGTGCGATCAATTTGCGGACCAGGCGATACAAGTTTATGGACAAGATCAAATAGTTTCACAACTCCTTGTGCACCACTTGTAGCTCCATTTACAGAAAGTTTTGACAATACTTCATTACCTAGCTGTTGGAATAAATTTCAAGCTGCAGGTTCTGGCTGAGTATTTGGCACTCCTGGTTTTTCTTGGAACACTTCAGGTTGTGCCGGCTCAACACCAGTTGATCACACAGGAAATAGAGGTAATTATGCTGCACTAGACTTTTCTACACCAGATGCTGGAGTAGTTTTAGAAATTCCAACAACAGATGTTTCTGGATTAACAAATCCATTCCTTAAGTTTTACTCCGCGATGTGTGGTAATGGATACACTCCATTAAATGTTTTATATTTAGAAGCTTTTGACGGTACAAATTGGAACTTAGCTGACTCAATACGTCAAGGGACTATCGGCTGGGAAGAATTTGGTTTTGTAGTTTCTCCGTATGTATATAATACGAACTTATTACAACTAAGATTTAGAGCAGAAGATGGTGGTTCTACTCTAACTTTTTATGGTGATATGGCTATTGATGATGTTTCAATTGAAGAAGCTCCATCCTGTCCGGATCCATCTAGCTTGACTTCTTATAATACTGTTGCAAACTCTTCAGATATAACTTGGAATGATAATTCTACTGCTACATCTTGGTTAGTAGAATGGGATACTGCAGGATATGTTGCAGGTTCTGCAAGAAACAGTGTAGTAGTTACAAATGACACGACGAGCTTAACAGGGTTAATACAACTTACCAATTACGATTGGACAGTACGTGCAATTTGTAGTGCGACTGATTCGAGTAATGCGATTGGCAGCAGTTTCACGACTCCTCCAACTTGTCCTGCTCCATCAGCGCTTTCAGCGAATGTATTAAGTATTGACTCAGTAGAATTAAACTGGACTAACAACTCTACTGCAACTAGCTGGGAAATTGAATATGATCTTGCAGGTTTTACATTAGGAACTGGAACCTCATTTATTTCCAGTTCTATTCCTGATTCATTAACAGGTTTAATGACTGCAACAGGATACGATTGGTATGTTAGAGCAATTTGCTCTGCTACAGATTCAAGTACATGGGCAGGTCCAAATAATTTCACAACTGCATGCCCTGCAAATTATGTTGCTCCTTATGCAGAAGCATTTGATAATTTTGTCCCGGCATGTTGGGATGAAGCATCTACAGGAGA
The DNA here is from genome assembly GCA_016763995.1 of Flavobacteriales bacterium. GTDB lineage: Bacteria > Bacteroidota > Bacteroidia > Flavobacteriales_E > Vicingaceae > NORP294. The sequence goes on from JAESST010000011.1 coordinate 2,014, forward strand.
TTTAACTGCTGGACCTATGACTTTAGGAACAAGCGATTGGAGAGGCGGCGATTTTGCCAACACAGCAACTAACAGCGGTGGTGCAATAATAAATCTATACACTACGAATAGAACTGAGTGGATCATATCTCCGATTATTGACTTAACAGGTGGTTCCTATGAATTAGTAATTGATGCGGCAGTAACTAACTGGAACAACAATGCTGCTGACAATATGGGATCAGATGATTCAGTTCAAGTTGTAATAAGTACGGATAGTGGAGTTACATGGACAAGCATTTATGTTTGGGATGTTAACAATCAACCTCCAACAGCCGGGGCACCATACTCTATTGATCTATCTGCTTACACTTCTGCAAATAATATCTTCGGAATTTATGCAACAGATGGTCCAATAGATGATTCAGAAGACTACGATTTCCACATTGGAGATTTTGAAGTAAGAATCCCACCATTATGTCCAGAGCCACTAATAAACGTAGCAACTTCTATTGGTCGTGATTCAGTAATTGCATCATGGAGAGAAACTGCTATGGCAACCGAATGGGAAGTTGAATACGGTACAGCAGGGTTTGTACTCGGCAATGGAACTTCTATTATTATAAGTGTTGACACCTTTACTACTATTAATGGTTTAATGTCAAACACGAATTATGACTATTACGTGAGAGCAATTTGCGGCCCAGGTGACACAAGTATTTGGACTGGGGCTAGCCCATTCTTTACCGGTTATTGTTCTGTTTCGACTACAAATAGCGGGGATTATTTATCAGCTGTTTCTAGTACAGGGGCTGTACAAAATATTAGCTACACTGCTACAACACAACCTGCAGGTTCTTACGCAAATGAAACAGCACAACAAATTAACAGTTTCGTGAATGGAACATTTGATATTACTACAAGCTATGTTGGTGGCAGCAATGGGGTAAATATATGGGTTGACTGGAATGATGATTTAGATTTTGACGATGCAGGAGAAAATGTTGCTACTCTAGCAAACACTTCTGCTTCTAAAACAGTTACAGTTACAGTACCTGCAACAACAACTCTAGGAAACTATAGACTAAGAGTTAGAGGTCAGTTCGGTTCAACTGCTAATCCTCCATCATGCGGAAGTGTAGCGTGGGGTTCAACGGTAGATTTTACTTTAGCATTGACTACTGCTCCAGCACCCTATTACTCAATTGGTACAATCAACACTATTGATGCTGTAGGTTTAGCCGACTCTACGGGGGTTACTTGCTTTACTTCAGGTATTGTAATGGGAGTTGATCTTGATGGAAACGCCGGATATTTATTTACAATTATTGATATAGCTTCAGGATCTCAAGAAGGAATCGGAGTATTCAGTGGTACAGATGTAAGTGGTTATGTTGTGAATCAGGGTGATTCTATCTCAATTAGAGGAGAAGTTGGACAATTCAGAGGATTAACTCAGTTGACCAACATTGATTCAATTTCTATAATCGCTTCTAATGTAAATATTCCAACTCCTATTGAAGTTGATTTCCCATCTGAAGGAACAGAATCGAAATGGATAAAAATCAACAATGTTCATTCACTTGAAGTGAGTGGAACTGCTGGCAATAATAACAGCCACGACTTTACCAGAGGATCAGATACCTTAACTATGAGAATAGACAGGGATACTGAAGTAGACGATAGCTTAGGTGTTTATCCAATTATAATTGGTGATTCTTTATGTTCGATCACAGGTCTTGGTGGCCAATTCTCATTTGCTGCTAACCTTGATGATGGATATCAAATTATAATGCATAAATATTCTGACATTGATACATCTTCATGTAACTTCATTGTTGGAATAGAAGATGATTCTAAGGAGAGTAATACTTTCATTATTTATCCAAACCCTTCTAAAGGAGAATTTGTGATCAGAGCTAGTGGATTTAATAATTCAACTGTACAAGTTATTGTTAGAGATATGAATGGAAGGATACTTAAAAATGAATTCATTAACAATGCAACAAATACATTCCAAAAAACTTTCGATTTAAATGGAAGCGCTAAAGGCATCTACTTCATCTCGATTCAAGATGGAAAGAGTTTAATCAATAGAAAATTGATTCTGCAATAGCAAACGATTATTAATTAAACTGAAAGTCCTCGAAACAAATTGTTTCGGGGATTTTTTTTGCCCATTAATTAATAGATATTCATACTAACTGGTTCGCTTTCTAAAACCATGTAAGACCTCAATTCTGCAACAAAAACACAATCAGCACAGAACGCAATTATAACTTACTGATTAACAGTTGATAAAAAAGGGCATTTCATGCTTTTTAACGATTCTTGTGATAACTTAGATAATTAGTGTTAGATTTGAACACTCCATTTTTTAAATTGGGGCAACTATTATATTAACTAAAAAACTAAACTATGAGAAAAATTAACTCTCTGATGCTTATTTGTTTTCTCGCTCTGAGTTGGCAACTAAGTGCACAAATTTCAACCTTCCCTTATGCGGAAGATTTCGAAGCTAGTGATGGCGGCTACGTCACCACAGGAACGAGCAGTACGTGGGCACATGGCACACCTGCAGGATCAGTAATCACCTCCAGCCCATGCGGAACCCAAGCTTGGGTAACCAATTTAACTGGAAATTATAACAACAGTGAAAATTCTCAATTGGAGTCTCCTGTTTTTGACTTTACAGGACTAGCTTCTGACCCGGTACTACGTTTTGACCACATCTACGAAACAGAAGGATGTTGTGATGAAGGTTGGGTAGAAGTCTCTACTAATGCTGGTGCTACTTGGACCAAATTAGGTACTTCTGCTTCAGGAATTGCCAATTGGTACAATGACGGCGGAAATGACTGGTGGGATGGTTCTTCTTCAGGTTGGAGAGTTGCCATGCACACAATGACTGGCCTTGCAGGACAAGACAGCATTAAGTTTAGATTTAATATCTCTTCTGACGGTAGTGTTTCTAGAGATGGTTTTGCTGTTGACAATATAGTAATTACTACAACAGGAATTGTTGATCCAGTAATGGCTTCTTTTACTAGACCTTCAGGAACGCTTGGCGCTTTTGGAAGTACTGACACCATTGAAGTTAACATTACAAATTCAGGATCAGCTATGCTAACAACAGTTGATTTATGTTATGTATTGGATGGAAATGCGGCAGTTTGTCAAACTTTCCCTCTTTCTTTAGCCGTAGGCGCTTCAATTGACTTGAAGTTTACTCAAACCGCTAATTTATCAGCAACAGGAGCTCACACATTAGCTTCTTACATACAATCAGCTAATGATGTTGTATGTAATGATACTATCAATACAAGTTTAACAACAACACTTATTATTAATAGCTTCCCTTACATTGAAGATTTTGAAGCAGGAGCAGGAGACTGGTCAGCTTCAGGAACAAGCAGTACATGGGCTCATGGAGTTCCTGCAGGAAGTGTTATTACTTCAAGTGCAGGTTGTGGAACTCAAGCTTGGGTAACCAACTTAACAGGAAATTATAACAACAGTGAAAACTCTCAAGTTGTATCACCAACATTTGATTTTTCAGGTTTAGCTACTGATCCAATCATTAGATTTGACCATATTTATGAAACAGAAGGCTGTTGCGATGAAGGCTGGGTAGAAGTATCCACCGATGGAGGAGCTTCTTGGAATAAATTAGGAACTTCTACTTCAGGAATTTCTAACTGGTACAATGACGGTGGTAATAACTGGTGGGATGGATCATCTTCAGGATGGAGAGTTGCAGCTCATACTTTAACCGGACTTGCTGGTCAAGCTAACGTAAAAATTAGGTTTAATATCTCAACAGATGGTAGTGTATCTAGAGAAGGTTTTGCTGTTGATAACATTATTGTTTTCGAAAGCTTAATTGACCCTTTAGCTGCTGAATTACTTCAGCCAGCTGTGCTAGTTGGTGGTTTAACAGCTACTGAAACAGTTGAAATGAGTGTTACAAATGCAGGAACAACTACTTTAACTTCTATTCAATTATGCTATGTAGTTGATGGTGGAACTCCAGTTTGTGAAACATTTACAACTAACATTGCTGCTTTAGCAACAGATAGCTTAACGTTTGCTGCAACTGCAGATTTTTCTGTAGGCGGTGCTCATACATTAGATGTATATGTTGGATCTATGAATGATTATTTATGTAATGATTCTCTTAGCGCTAATCTTACAACTATTTTATGTCCTATTCCTACAACTCTTTCTGAATCAGCAATGAGTTCAACAGGAGCTACATTAAGTTGGGTTACAAATGGAACGGCAACACAATGGGAAGTTCGATACGATACTACTGGAGTTAGCTTAAGTTCTGCTTCTACTTCTACGATTGTAAATACAGATACATTCTTAGCGGTAACAGGCTTAAATGCTCAAACTAGCTACCAATGGTATGTTAGAGAAGTTTGTGGAGTAGGCGACACTAGTTCTTGGTCTTCAACATCAATTTTCACTACTCCTTGTGCTGTATTTACAGCTCCATACACGATGGACTTTGAAGCATCAATGACTTCTACTCCTAACTGTTGGACGCAAACAGGAGTTGAAAACTGGTTGTTTAGAAATACAGGTACAGGTCATATTGGATCTCAAGGAACTATTAATGGTTCAACTTTTAGTAATGGGTACTTTGCTTGGGTTGATGATTCTTCTCCACATAATGGAGCGACAACTATTGAATCTCCATTCATTGACATTTCAGGTTTAACAACTCCTCGATTAACTTTTTATACACTTAGTGATAATGAAAATGATGCTAACGGAAATGTTGACTTTCACGTAGATGTATTTGACGGTACAGCTTGGAATGATTCTCTATATTTTAGTGATACAAATTCGTTAATCAATGCTTGGGAACAAATCATTGTTGACCTTTCAGGCATAACAGTAACAGGTCCTATTCAAGTTAGATTCGTTGTTGACGAAAATAACGGAAGTGGATTTGATGATGATAGAGCTATTGATGATGTTGTAGTTGAAGAGACTCCTTCTTGTCTAGCAACAACTGTTCATGGAACTGCCAACCTTAGCTTTACTTCAGTGGATTTAACTTGGGTTGATAATTCAGGTGCTAGTTCATGGGAAGTTGAGTGGGACACCGCAGGTTTTACACAAGGAACAGGAAACTCTATAATCACTGCAACAAACCCTCATTCTTTAAGCGGATTAACAGCAAGTACAGACTATGACTGGTATGTAAGAGCAATTTGCTTAGCAACAGATACAGGTAGCTGGAGTGGAATAAATACCTTCTTTACAGGATATTGTACTCCTGCTCCATCATCTACTGATGGAAGTGGAATTACCAATGTAACATTTAGTACAGTTAACAATACAGGTCCTATAGAGCCTAACTACTATGGAGATTATTCTGCTATGGTTGGTGACATTGCACAAGGAACGACTGTTTCATTGGATATTACTTATGCAACTGGATTTACTTATGGAACTAAAGTTTGGATCGATTGGAATGATGATTTAGATTTTGACGATGTGGGTGAAGAAGTTTATGTTGGATTATCAACAAATGCTAATCCAACTACATTGGCTGCAACATTTACAGTTCCTTTGACTACTCCTTTAGGTCAACATAGAATGCGAATTGGTGGTGCTGACAATAATGCAGGTCCCACAGGCCCTTGTTATACAGGTTCTTTTGGTTCTTTTGAAGATTACACAGTAAATGTTACTCTTCCTCCAGCTTGCTTACCTCCTACTTCACAATCAACTTCGGCAGTATCCTTTACAGGTGCTACACTTAGTTGGGTAGAAAATGGAACTGCAACACAATGGGAAGTTGAATATGATACTGCAGGTTTTACTTTAGGTACAGGTACTTCAACAATTGTAAATGCAGATACTTTCTTAGTAATTACAGGCTTAACAGCTAGTACAAGCTACGATTGGCATGTAAAAGCAATTTGTGGACCAGCAGATTCAAGTGGTTGGGTCGGTGCAAATACTTTCTTTACAGGATATTGTACTCCAAATCCAACATCTGTTGATGGTATTGGTATTACGAATGTATCTTTCGGTACAGTAAATAACACCACCGCAGCTGAGGCTGGTAATTATGGTGATTATTCTGCTATGATTGGTAATATTCAACAAACCACAACAGCGGTTGTTGACATTACACTTTCTACCGGTTTTACTTATGGAACTAAAATCTGGATTGATTGGAACAATGATTTAGATTTTATAGATGCAGGTGAAGAAGTTTATTTTGGATTATCTACAACTGGAAATCCTACAACTCTTAATGCAACATTCACTGTTCCTGCAACTGCTTCTTTAGGGCAGCATAGAATGAGAATTGGTGGAGCAGATAATAACCTAGGTGTTGATCCTTGCTATACAGGGGCATGGTCTTCATTTGAAGACTATACTGTAAATGTGCTTGCTCCGCCTTCATGCATAGCTCCAACTGCACATGCTGCTAGCTTAATTGCAGCTGATTCTGCGCTTGTAGCTTGGCTTGAAAATGGTACAGCAATATTGTGGGAAGTTGAATATGATACAACAGGCTTTACTTTGGGTACTGGAATTTCAGTAATTCAAGGTTTAGATACAACCTTAGCACTTACGGGTCTTACAGCTGCAACTACTTACGATTATTACGTAAGATCAATTTGCGGATCAAATGACACTAGTGCTTGGACTATAGTAAGATCATTTACAACTTTATGTCCTCCTTTAAATACACCTGTTGTACTTCCTTTCGTGGAAGATTGGGAAGGAAATACAGGAACTCAATTAGATGATGGTAGCGTCGGATGTGGACCTACTTTCTCTTGGGATTTTGATACAAATGACCCTGCAGGTAGAGCTAGATACGGAGCAGATGCCGAAGCAGTTTCTAATGGAACTGGAGCAATTACTCTAGACAGAAGTGTAAGTGGAGCAGTTACTATCAATCATTTGATATTAACCTTAGATATGTCTTCTTATACAACAGCTACTGATCTTGAATTAATCTTTGATTACAGACATCATGGTGAGGAAAATCACCCTAATGATAGTTTATGGATTAGAGGTGATACAGGAAGTGCTTGGGTTGGAGTTTATGACCTATATGCAAACAGATCTACTTCATTTATTACAGTTGGACCAATTGACGTTGATGCTGCCTTAACTGCGGCTGGTCAAACGGTTTCTTCTACTTTCCAAGTTCGTTTTGGACAAGAAGATAACTTTCCAACTCCTTCAGATGGTTTTTCTTTTGATGATATTACCTTAAGACAAACTCCAGCATGTCTAGTTCCAACTGTGAATATGGCTAGCGCAATTGCTACCGATTCGGCTGATGTTTCTTGGATAGAAAATGGAACAGCTACTGCATGGGAAGTAGAGTATGGTACTTCTGGTTTTACTCCAGGTTCAGGTACAACACTTCTTGCAACAGATACTTTCATCACTATTTCAGGCTTAACTGCTGCA
>JAESST010000196.1 GCA_016763995.1 Flavobacteriales bacterium
CATTAATAAATACGTAGAGACAACATTTTGGGGCTCTACCTTCAAACCAATCATGATGGGAACCATCAATTTGCACCAATTCACCAAGGCGAGGTCTGCGTTCACGAGACTGATGTGTTCGCGTCCTTTTGCGCGCTCGCCCCTTCCATATGCCCCGTTCTATCATCCATATACGTAAGGTCTCTTTGCTAATTTTTAGGCTATGTCTTTCATGGAGCTTTTCTGCCGCAAATGTTGGGCTAAAGTCATGATAATTACTATTAACCAGCCGCATGACTCTATCTTTAAACTCCGGTATCTTTAAACTCCGGTGAAAATAAACGATTACCACCTCTGCAGCGTGATTTAATGCCAGATAAACCTTCACTTTTAAATCTCACTAACAGACGGCGTACCTGACGTGTTGATAGATTGAGTTGCCTGCTTGCCTCTGCTTGCGTAAGCTTTCGGCTTTTGACCTGTTTGATAATATATAGTTTATCCAATTCTGCCTCACTTAATTCCATTTTTCACATCACTTCCTTATGAATTTTTCTATTCATAAATCTATGACTTCTTCTGGGCAAATTAGGACATTTCTAACTTGCTTAAGCGGACATTATCAATTTGCTCCTACATTTTATTGACATGTGCTAATAGAATTTCTGATTCTGATATATTATCATTTTAAAAAAAACGATAGGCTGATTTTGCTTCTGCCCAGCTGCCACTTGCCTGATTAATAGAACTTTCCGGCAATGTTGCTAAATCATTAAACATCTTAATAAATCTCTTTACCAACCTTTTATCTCCAAATTGCACTGCTTCAAATTCATTAAAACCCACTTATTTTGGTTTGCTATTCCTGACTGTTTTAGCATGATTATTTTTACCAATGTAATTACGCAAGTCAATATAACGTAAGTTAGGCATCTTGACTATTTGTGGGTAATAGTAAGTCTAAGAACTGTACGAGCGAGTTTCCCCGCATACAGCTCAAGCCCTAAAAAGGCTGAATGAATCTCAGCCCGGTAGAATCAGCAGTTTTCCTATACCAGCAAGCCTTTCGCTCCCTTATCCGTTGTTTAAAATAGTCTTCAAACATATGATTAAAGGGCGTAGCTTTGTAAGCGCTGCATAAAGGTTTCTGATAAATTTGTAAAATAAGTTCAGAGTCGTAGGAAGTGTTTTATTCTGGGGTTTTCCAGCTGTAGGGCAAAAGATTTTCCAAAGGCAATCCTGCAGGTATTTTTTTTAAAATATCTGCAAAATAATCGTATGGATTCAAATCATGACTCTTGGCGGTCTCTAAAAGAGAATAAATAACGGCTCCAGCCTTAGCACCAGCCACTGATCCTTTGAACAACCAATTTTTACGCCCCACAGCAAAAGGCCTGATACACCTTTCCACCGCATTATTATCAATGGCTACCCGCCCGTCTTGCACATAAAAAGTGAGCTCATCCCACTGCCGTAAACTATAGTTTATGGCTTTTCCCAAACCGCTTTTGGGTGGCACTTTAGACCTGTATTTTTCTAGAAAGTTTTTGATATCTGCCAGCAAGGGGACGGCTTTTTCTTGCCTTAATTGCCTAACTTGATCAGGCTGCAAATCTTTTGTGAGCGCTTCCTTTTCAATGGAGTATAGGGCTTTAATTTTCTCAATCATCGCTTGAGATACTGTTGGTTTTTTAGACATAGACGCGACCTCAAAGAATTTTCGCCTGGCATGAGCCCAGCATCCGGCACTCTGTATTTTACCGTCAGCATCCTTGCAAACTCGCTTGTAGCCTGAATAGCCGTCACTTTGCAGCACTCCTTTAAAATTTCCCAAAAAAGAAGAAGCCACCGCAGCACTACGCTCTGGCGCGTACTCATAGACAACTTTAAACTTTTTATTGCCGCCGGTTTTATAAGCCCACATGTAAGATTTTGAAGTGTTTTTACGGTTTTTTTCGCCAATAACCTGCACCGATGTTTCGTCTGCCTGCAGGTAGCCATCTGCTAGCATGCGTTCATGCATTTTCTCCACAAGAGGTTCTAACAGCTTGCCACATTTAATAACCCACCTCCCTAAAGTTGAGCGATCAAGGTCTACCCCAGCACGCTGCCAAATTTCAGATTGACGATACAAAGGTAAATGATCATCGTATTTTGCCACCATGATATGAGCGAGCAAGCTGGCAGAAGACATGCTTTTCGGTATAGGTTGTGCGGTTCCTTTTGCTATTAACACCGTGTCTTGGCAGGCGTTGCAGCCATATCTCAACCGAGTATGACGGTGCACAACTACTTTGGCAGGAATAACCTCGAGCTGTTCACTAGTTTCCTGGCCAATTTTGTGTAAAGGATGACCACAGCTGCAGATTTTTTGATCTTCTGGAATATCATGAATAATCTCTTTTCGTGGCAACTCTTTTGGCAAGGGTTTACGCCCACCAGTGGCTTTTTTTGTGTCAGGCTTTAAAGAGGTTTTTTCAGTCTTTTCCTCAATTTCAGGCTCATCAAAAATGCGATCTTTTTCTGGTAAAGAGGCCTCTTCTTCGGGAGAACCTTTTTCAGATTTTTTACCAAAACGGTGTTTTTGAGATAGCTTTAAAGCATCAAGAAGTTCACCTAGGCGACCCTCTAGTTTTTCGATTACTTGGTTCTTTTCCGAAAGCTGTAATTCTTTTGCAGCAAGTTGTAATTGTTTTTTTTGCAGCTCTTTTTTAAGGGCTAAATACTCAGCTTTATAGTCTGTCAAAGCGGTGATACTGCTTTGTTTTTTATGCCTTTAATATACAAAAAAATAGGTCAAAAATCAAGGAAAAACAAGAGTTTATTAACAATAAACAGAGCAAGATAATGGCTTTACTTTCGGTATTTTTTGAAAATTAATTCCTTCTAAAAGCCCCCTTAAGTCACTCTCATTCAAGATCAAGTTTTGACCATTTGAGGGCAGCTGAAAACGTCCTTTTTCTAGACGCTTATAGAGCAAACAAAAGCCGTTACCATCCCAATAGAGTAATTTCAGCTTATCACGCACTCGATTGCAAAACACAAAAATAGATCCTAAGGAAGGGTTTTCTTCAAGTTTTTCACTCACCAAATAACAAAGACCATCAATTGATTTGCGCATATCTGTCACCGGCGTATAAAGCAAAATACGCAAGTTTGATGAAAAAAACATCAGGCTTTCTTCACTTGAGACGACAGAATTTGAACTATACGCTGCAAGGTAGGACCATGAAAATCCTTTTGAATTAAGAGTTGGAGGTTTTTGCTGAAATTGAGGGTGAAGCTGGGGCTACCTGAATAGTTCTGGGCAATTGTGCTCTTGGAATATTCTGTTGCTGAAGTCCCTAAAAGAACGGAGACAAACTCCTGAGTTTTCTGTTTCTCAGGGCTTTTTAAAACATTTTTCTTGCGTGTTAACTTATGGTTCCAGTTCCAAAATGTTGTCCAGGCTAAACCATGTTGAGCGCAAAAAGCCTTCTTAG
>JAESST010000197.1 GCA_016763995.1 Flavobacteriales bacterium
AATAATACTTCGTCACGACTCTTTTTAATATTTTTATATTTGAAGAGATAATATTATTTTTTATCAAAAAAAGAAAGTGAAAGTAAAAAATACGGCCTTGCTGTCCCTAATAGTACTATTGTCAATAAGCTTTGTTCATTGTGATAGTGCTAATAATTCTGATTCTAAAGAAAGAGCCGAAAGTATCTCGCCATTAAAACCTTTGTTTGAAAAACGAGATGCTTCACATACAGGAATAGAGTTCTTTAACGACATTGTTGAAAACAAAAACAGTAATATCTTCAAGTATGATTACATGTATAATGGAGGTGGCGTTGCTATTGCAGATATAGATAATGATGGTTTAGTAGACTTGTTTTTTACAGGAAATATGAGAAACAATCGCCTTTATAAAAACATGGGCGATTTTAAATTTAAAGATATTACAAAAAGTGCGAATGTTACAGCAAGTAAGGGATCTTGGAGCACAGGTGCATCTTTTATAGATATCAATGCAGACGGATATCAAGATATCTACGTATGTCGTTCTTTTGATTCAGGAATTAGAGGAATTCAACGCAATCAATTATACATTAATAATGGCGATCTAACATTCACTGAACAAGCAAAAGAATATGGATTAGATGATCCTGGGTTTTCCACTCAAGCATCTTATTTTGATTACGATCAAGATGGAGACATAGATGTTTTTATAGCAAATCATGGCGTGGACTTTCATAGAAGTGACCCCACCATACGACATCGTAAATGGCTTGATCCTAAAATGATAGAGAGCAACCATCTGTATAGAAACAATGGAGATAATACCTTTACAAACGTTACAACTCAAGCAGGTCTGTTAAGTTATGATTATACCTTAGGAGTAATTACCGCTGATATTAACGGAGACGGCCTTCCGGATATTTATACTTCCAATGATTATGAACACCCAGACAAATATTACATTAACAATGGAGACGGGACATTTAAAGAAAGTTTAAAAGAACATTTTAAACATACTTCCTACTTTTCTATGGGAGTAGATTTCGCCGACATTAACAATGACTCCCATTCAGATCTTATCGCTGTAGACATGGTAGCAGAAGACAATTACAGACAAAAAACCATGATGGGCTCAATGAATCCAAAACAATTCTGGGAATCTGTTTCAAAAGGATATCATTATCAATACATGAGGAATAGTCTGCAACTGAATAATGGGGATGGCAACTTCTCCGAAATAGGTCAATTGGCAGGCATATCAAAAACCGATTGGAGTTGGTCGGTATTATTAGCCGATTTCGACCTCGATGGATGGAAAGACATATACATCGCGAATGGCTTTTATCGTGACACTCGAAATGTAGATTATAGGAAATATTACGAAAAGAACTTCGGGACTCTACGGACGCTAAGCGATCAACAAATTCAAGAAATACTTAGCAAGATTCCAAGACAAAAAATCACTAATTACTACTTTAAAAATAAGGGAGGCCTTCATTTTGAGAATCAATCTTTTAAAGCAGGAATTAAAGAGCCTAGTTACTCTAATGGAGCGTCTTATGCGGATTTGGACAATGATGGAGATCTTGATCTAGTAATTAATAATTTAGCCGATAAAGCATTTGTTTATCAAAACAACAGCATAGAGAATGGTGGTAAAAATTATCTTGGAATTCGCTTGTTAGGTGAAGGTAAAAATCCAAATGGCATAGGAGCTAAACTAACGATTCGAAACAAGGGAAAAATCCAAACAAGACAACATATCATTTCAAGAGGTTATCAATCATCCGTTTCTAATGTGTTACATTTTGGACTTGGTGACACAGATGAAATCGAAGAGCTAGAAGTAAAATGGTCAAGTGGTAAAACACAAATTATTAAAAAGCCTAAAACCAATCAAGTATTAGAACTAAAAGAACAAGATGCATCAGAATTTAGAAGCTCTTCAAAAGAAAAAGAAGCGCCAGTATTTACAGCCTTATTAGATCAAGGTGGAATAAATTACAAGCACGAAGAGAATGAGTACGACGACTATACAAAGGAAATTTTATTACCGCATAAGATGTCTCAAATGGGGCCAAAAATTTCCATTGGCGATGTAAACGGAGATCAATTAGATGATGTATTTATTGGAGGGGCAGCAAACAGTTCTAGTCAAATTTATATTCAACAAGCAACAGGAGAGTTCGTTAATAAAACCTCGCAATCCTTAAAATCAGATAGAGCACATGAAGACATAGGAAGTTTATTTTTTGATGCGGATGGAGATGAAGATCTAGATTTGTATGTAGTTAGCGGAGGAAATGAATTTAATAAGAACGATGCTTTATTATTAGATAGATTGTATATAAACGATGGGGCAGGAAATTTTTCAAAATCAACCAACCTTCTTCCGAAAACAACAATTAGTGGATCGTGTGTGATTGCAGAAGATTACGATAATGATGGAGACCTAGATCTATTTGTTGGCGGTAGATTAATTCCAGGTCAATACCCATTCCCTGCAAAAAGTAGAATTCTTGAAAATAGAGATGGTGTTTTTAAAGATGTGACTAAAGCAATGGCTCCATCGCTTGAAACGGCAGGGATGGTATCGACAGCTTTATGGAGTGATTTCGATCAGGATGGCTTAACAGATTTAATAATTACTGGAGAATGGATGCCGATTCGACTCTTCCGCAATACAGGAGAAAAATTTAAAGAAACAACCAAAGAGTGGGGCTTAGATTCTACTAACGGATGGTGGAATGTGATTCAAGAATGTGACATAAACAAAGACGGAAAACCTGATTATGTATTGGGGAATTTAGGCCTGAATTATAAATACAAAGCCAATAAAACAACTCCATTTCCTGTTTATGTAACTGATTTTGATTCAAGCGGAACGCAAGATATTGTTTTGGGATATTCCAATCAAGGAACTTATTACCCAGTAAGAGGAAAAGAGTGTACCTCTCAACAAATGCCAAAAATAAAAACTCAATTTTCAAGCTATGAAGAGTTTGGAAAAGCTAGTTTACTTGATATTTATGGAGGCAAACTAGATAGTGCTTTACATCGAGAAGCATTCGAGTTTTCTTCTGTTATTCTAGAAAATAAAAGCACAGAATTTTCTATCAGACAACTTCCGATCGAAGCTCAGTTTTCTGCGGTTCAAGGAATTTTAGTCGAAGACTTTACTGGAGATGATATCCTAGACGTTTTACTAACAGGAAATCTCTTTGTTTCTGAAGTTGAAACTGGAAGGGCAGATGCTAGCAATGGACTGTTATTAGAAGGAAAAGGGAACTTTGAATTTACGGCTGTATCAGCTGAGAAAAGCGGATTTTTTACTCCGTATGACTCTAGAGACCTCCAGTTGTTCCGCAACGCTAGCAAAGAGCCAACAATTATTGTTTCGAACAACAATGCCTCCATTCAACTTTTTAAAGTGACTAAAAGATAGAAAGGCTAACAAAAAAGGGGTTTTAAACCTAAGTTTAAAGCCCCTTTAATAAGATGACTATTTTTTATTTATCTCCAAATTTATAAGCAAAT
>JAESST010000198.1 GCA_016763995.1 Flavobacteriales bacterium
AAGAAGAAACTGTATCTGATGAAATTGATATTAAAATTATTTCGGTTGAATCTGGTTATCCGAGAGGAATTCCGGCAAATGTCTATGTTAATGGTCTTAATGGAGGAGAACCTTTTCCTACTACCTTCGATGATCCTTATTCTTATAATGATACAACAGGAGAACTTTCTTTTACTGCTGAGCTTCCAACTGGCCAAACGTTTTACACAGTGGCATTAACAGTTGAAGTAAAAGAATATAGACAGGGATACAAATTAGAACCGTTAGGTAGTGCTGGAACGGAATTTATAAGAGTTGCTGAACGTAAGCCATTAAGTATCACTAATCGTCAAATTAGATTTGTTATTGGGGATGTGACTAGGTGTAACAGCAACATGCCGACCTTTTCGGCTGCATTAAGAAATGCAGCGGATGATGCTTGGGAGTTTGATTGTGAATCTGATACCTTGTTTTTCTCAATGGATAAGCCTATGCTTGCGAATACTGTTAGTAAGACTGCTCCTTATGATGTGAGAATATTTAGAGGAACAGACCCCTTAGTTTCTAAAGATCAGGACCCCCAAGCAATAGATGGTATTTACATTGACCCTGATAATATAAGTACATTAGGAGAGTTTACTGAGTTCGGAGTGATTTTGCATGAAGGAATTGGGCCAGGAAGATATGTATTGTTTTTCAAAAATGGAGATGATAGAGATACTTGGGGTAATTTATGTGGAGAGTTTCAACCCGATCCATCTGAACCTGAGTTTGCAACTCAGGATCATGTGATATTTACGGTGAATGAAAAGTATAAAGGTTACGTCTTTAGAGAAGATGATGATTTTAGAGTAGTTGGGAGTCAAAAGGATTTCTGTTACCCTTCAGAAGAAGATGGGTTTTTAATAGATGCTTTATATAAACAAGATGACGATGTTATTGCTCGAGCAGATTCCTTTGTGTTTAAATACAGAGGGCGATTTAGTCCGGGTCAACCGGCGTCACCGGCGTTTACATGGGTGCAGACAGGGAAAGATAGTTCTAAGTTTGACGCTTTTCCAACGATTACAGTTCCTAACAACTATCTCTTTCCAAGTACTCCTCTAATAACACCAACAAAAGGCTTTTGGACAATAGGAATTGGATTACGATACACTTACCCTTTCCAAGGGAACACCATAGTAAGAAGATGTTATGGAGAAAGCTTTACTGAAGTTGACTATGTAGAGCATCCACGGGTGAATACTGTAGATATCGATTTATGTATAGATGAAGATTTTCCAGTTATTAAGGATTTGGTGGATGCACAATTTTTAGTATATAATCCTGTAGGGCCATACTCGCCAGTAAATTATACTTGGGGCTTTAGAATTCCGATTAATGGGGACCTTTCAGAAACGATTACCAAATATGACTCAATTGGTGGGCAATCTGACCCGAATGATGTTATCTTAAAGGGGCAAGTACCAAAAGATTCTCTCATCTTACAAGGTTCTGCAGCTTTTGGCTTAGGGCGAGTGATTCAGATTAAATTAGGAGTAAGGTTCCCTAATGATTGTGTTGCTGAGAATACAATTACGGTGATTAGGCAGCGAGTTGATGTGGACATTCAGGAAGTTCCAGAAGTATTTGATTATATATATACGAATCCTCAAACTGGTAGTTCACAAGATATTTTTAAAAAAGATACTACAATTTGTGAAGGACGGGAATTCAGAATGTCTAATTCTAAAGGAGGAGAATATTACCGACCAGATTATATGTCTAGACAATGGTATTTTAATGGACAAGTGATTGCAGATGCTACGTCGGATATCTTACGAAAATCTGAAATGATAAGACATGGACGAGGTTGGTATAAATTAGTAGTAACGAAGACTACAGAGGGGAGTGTTTGTTTCGGAGCAGATTCAGCTTTTATAAACCTTGTAGATAATTTAGTAGCTACAGGCCCTACTTGTTCTATTGTTACTTTTAAAGATGGAGATATCAGCCAGAGGTTCTTTTGGCCTGTTGTTACAGGTGCTGATCATTATGAAGTAAGACCTGTTGACGGGGATGAGAATCCATTAGATAATGATGGGAATCGTATTTCTGAGATAGAATGGTATGAGGCAAATGATACTTATGGAATTCACCATTGGACAAAGGGAAAAGAGGTAAGGTTGTACGTTAGAGCGGTTAATAATGAAGTTGAGGATGGCACGCCATGTAAATATGGTGAACCTGTATTGGCTGAAGCGTGTGAAATTATTGTTAGACCAGTAAATATCTTTACTCCTAATGGAGATGGGATTAATGATTTACTAAGGTTTGATCTTTTAGAGGTATTTATCGGGAGTAAATTAACTGTATTCAATAGATGGGGGAAAGAGCTCTTCCAAAGTTCTAACTATCAAAATAATTGGGATGGTGGAGATTTAAAAGATGGAACGTACTTCTATATTTTAGATATTGATGATCCAAGCGGGATGCAAGATATTTTTAAAGGAACATTTACGATCGTACGATAAGCAACCCAATTATAAACTACTTTAAGTTATCAAGGCCCTTTGCATGCAAAGGGCTTTGTATATTTGCAAAAAAAAATAGAAAGATATTGAGAGTTATAGAGCGTTTAAAGTCAACAAAAAAGCCATTGTTTTCGTTTGAGATATTACCGCCGTTGAAAGGTAAAAGTATTCAGTCGATATATGATGGGATAGATCCATTGATGGAGTTTGATCCTGCTTTTGTAAATGTTACATACCATAGAGAAGAGTTTATTTATAAAAAAAGAGAGAAAGGTTACCTAGAAAAAATAGCAATTAAGAAGCGTCCTGGCACCGTGGGAATTTGTGCTGCGATCATGAATAAATATAACATTG
Source organism: Flavobacteriales bacterium (assembly GCA_016763995.1). GTDB lineage: Bacteria > Bacteroidota > Bacteroidia > Flavobacteriales_E > Vicingaceae > NORP294. The sequence continues at coordinate 2,847 of JAESST010000198.1, forward strand.
AAGCAATTCCGCATTTAATTTGTGGAGGCTTTTCAAAAGAAGAAACTGAAAACGCATTAATAGATTTAAACTTCCTTGGGATAGATAATGTGTTAGCTTTACGAGGAGACCCTATAAAAACAGAACCTCATTTTGTGCCTGAAAAAGGTGGTAATCGATATGCTGTTGATTTAGTAAAGCAGATTGTAGAGCTCAATGAAGGGAACTATATGGATGAGAATATCGAGAAAGCAAACCCTACGAATTTTTCAATAGGTGTTGCCGGATACCCAGAAAAGCATTTTGAATCTCCTAATATGAAGGCAGATGTCAAACGTTTAAAAGATAAGATTGATGCAGGAGCTGATTATATAGTAACACAGTTATTTTATGACAATCAAAAGTTTTTCTCTTTTGTGGATGCATGCCGAGAGGCTGGAATTAAGGCTCCGATAGTGCCAGGGATTAAGCCAATAGAATCACTAAGACACATTACATTTTTGCCTAAATTTTTTAACATAGATCTACCTTCCGATTTGACAGATGAATTAGAAAAATGTAGTTCAAATGACGAGGTTAAGGTGGTGGGAACTGAATGGGCTATTCAGCAAACAAAAGAATTGATTGAATATGGCGTGCCATGTCTACATTTTTACACAATGGGAAAATCTCCTACTGTTAGTAATATCGCGAAGGCTATATTTTAAGGGCTAAGCATTCGCTGAATGTATTTACCCACAATATCAAACTCAATATTAACTTTATCTCCATCTTTAAGCTGATGAAAAACGGTGTTTTCATAAGTATAAGGAATTATGGTTACTTGAAAAGAAGTATCGCTAACATTGAATGCAGTTAGGCTAGTACCATTAATACAGATAGAACCTTTTTCGACGATTAATTTGGAAGGCTTGTTAAGTTTGAATTCATAGACCCAACTTCCTTCTTCTTTATATATGCCGGTTACTGTTGCTGTTTCATCAACGTGGCCTTGAACAATGTGTCCATCAAGTCGAGCATTCATTTGCATGCAACGTTCAATGTTAACTTTTTCATTTTCTGTCCACGAAGATAGATTTGTTTTGTCTATTCTTTCTTTAACCGCAACTACTTCATAGGAATTGTGATTTATCTTTTCAATAGTCAAACAAACGCCATTATGGGCAAGACTCTGATCAACCTTGAAGTCATTTAATAAATTGGACTCTACTTCTATCCTTAGGTTTGTTCCTTCCTTAGAGAGCTTAATTATTCTACCTAGATTTTCTATTATTCCTGTAAACATTTACTGTTTTTCTTGTATCGATTTAGGGTCGAGAATGGTTAGTGTTCCTTTAATAATTCTGGGTTTTAAAGGTTCAAGGCTCTGTTCATATACCTCGCATACGTAATAATATACTCCGCCACTCGCCAATTCATTTTTGTAGTTAAAAAATTCTCTGGCTGGTTTAATTTGGATTTTTTGATGCTTACCGCTCCAATTAATGGCTGGGTCGTTTGATTGAAATACTTGTTCACCCCATCTATTATATATGTATAACTGGATGGAGTCTACATAACGATAGGGCTTTACAGGAGTGAAGAGATCGTTAATTCCATCTCCATTAGGGGTAAAAACGTTGGGTAATTCATAAATCGGGCAGTATTCGGTACAGATTCGCTCTTGTAAAATACTTTCATTGCCTGAGTCATCAAATGAAGAGATAGTAAAGCAGCCTCCAACACTATCTTGCGGGGCAGCATAAGTTGTGTCGTTTGGATCGTTTATTTCTTTGATTAATATTAATTCGCTATTACTAATATCAGACCTATAAACTCTATACCCACTCACATCGCTTGCGCAAGATGCGATGTTATTCCAACGTAAGCGTAATTCTCCATTGTCACAATTCGCAGTTAAATTGAAGCTAGGTGAGCATGGAGATACGTTGTCTATAGGACTTGCGCATGCTTCTTGAGAAAGGTTAACAATGGGGCTAATAACACTACTTAAATTGTAGTCTCCAACTGATTTAATATAATAACAATAAAGTCTACCATTAGTGAGGCTTGTATCCGTAAAACGATTTGTTGCTACTTGACCAATTGAATCAAATGTTGTAGAATCTGGATGCATCTTGAAAATTACATAACGATTGTTGTTCCAAGGCACATCTACAGACCAGCTTAAATTGAGTTGTTTATCTGTAGCATCAATACTAAGAAACATAGAATTTGCAATTACAGTACTTCCAATTAATTGCCTTCCGTTTCCAAAACTATAGAGTTCAATGCGGTGTCTATAATTCGTATTGATTGTATTTAGATTTTAGTAAGTATATGCAGTGTCATTAAAACTATTCGTAGAGTCGATAAGTTGAGAAAAGCCATCTTTTTCTTCGTATATAAGATATTTGTATGGCTCAGGAAATCCAGCTGAATCATAAACAGTAGGAGGAGACCATGTAAGGTCAATTGAACCTGTTGCTTCGTCAGTGGATACAATACTTGTTTTTGTAATTACTGGAACAACTTTTTCAATTTCAGCGCAAACTTCATTTGAAACATAACTCTCATCCCCATCAGGAAAAAATTTTGTAATTAAATAACAAAACATTTGCCCTGGTATTAGGCCTAAACCTTCGTTATCATCAGTAAAATTAGTAGTAGATATCCCATCGATAGTACTAATCCTACTATAGCCAATTCCATCAGGCACGCCAGCAATACATTCTGTCGGAGTGAAGCCTGAAGCCCCTCTTCTTCTGTAAATGTAAAATCCACTAGCATTCGGACACTCAATGTTGTCCCAAGCTAAATTAATAGCCTTTCCTTGAGAAACAGCAGAAGCATTTTTTGGGCCCGGAGAGATTACTCTAATGTTTAGTCGTTTAAAATTTACAAGATTTATCTGATTTCTTTCAGAAGCATTGTCTTCTGCTTTTATACTGATAGTGTAAACTTGTTTTCTGACATCTTCGCAAAGAGTATTCCATTGAAAATTTGTAGTTATCGGATTGTTGGGTGTTCTTTGCCCAAAAAGCGCTCTTGGGGCATTTGGTGGAGAAATAGGGCTTTCTAAGGGCTCGCCTGTTGCAGTCAAAGTGACATCGTCCAGTATGTCAGTATCGCTTCCTGTGATAGATGTTATTAAGGTTTTACCTGCTTCAACACAAACTAATTGCTGAGCAAATATGGAAGGAATGTTGTTACTACAATTACCACCTACTGTAATTTGAATGTCTCTTAACACACTTCCTATTCTAATTCCCCTTCTATACTCAATAATTAAAATAGCAAGGTTGTAAATTCCTGCAACTTCAGGTTTGTCCCATATTAAATCTCCTGTAATGGGATTTAATACTAGGCTGTCAGAAGCAGATGGAAAGAAAAATCCTGGAGCAATTGAATTTCTTGAAGCTTTACTTTCGACTAATTGATAGGCAATTGAATCTACTCCATCAGGATCAAAAGCACCTGGATTATAAATAAAAGTGGAGCCAACACATGCTTGGTCGATTGGATCGTTTCTTAGCTGCACAGAGTTGTTCTGTTCTCCTGCCACAGGAATGGTTAGTAATTGAGTCTCAATAGTGAAAGGAACATTGATAGAGCCTGTCATGTTGCGTACACCTGCATTTCTGTTGGGGTCTTCGACCGTAATTCTGTAGGTAAATGAAGATCCTGAGAAAGTGTGTATTCCTTTCCAAATTCGTTTAATTATGGTAATGGGCTCGTTTTGTACTTGGGTTTGAGAGATTATCCTTAAAGAATCTGTTCCGGTATTGTCTCCCCAATTAATTTCTATTTCGTCTCTATCAACGGCGGGGCTGGCAGCATCGGCGAAAATAGTTACGGTAAATTCATAAGTTAACCCACTGATATGCGTATAAGTAATGTCTCCTGCTAAATTATGAGTAGCAAAAGAGATTTGCCCTAATAGAAGTAGAAGAAGAAAACTTAATATTTTACGCATACTTAATGACTAGACGTTAATAGTTGATGACTTGTTGTTCAATATTTTCGGGTAAGTTTCTATATTCGTACTGTTGTGTTCTTAATTGAGGTCTAAATCCTGCTTCTCTAATTGCTTCCTGAATTCCGTCCGCCGTGAAACGGTGAGGAGCACCTGCAACAGAAACGACGTTTTCCTCAATCATAATAGAACCCATGTCATTGGCTCCTGAGTGTAAACAGATTTGTGCGACTTCTTTTCCTACGGTCAACCAACTAGCTTGGATGTTTTCTACGTTAGGAAGCATAATTCTTGATATTGCAATCATCCGAATGTACTCGTCTGCTGTTACATTGTTGCTTATTCCTTTTAATCTTTTTAGTAGTGTGCCATCGTCTTGAAAAGGCCATGGAATAAAGGCCAAGAATCCTTTTGAATCTGCTGGTTTTTCACTTTGCACTTCTCTTAACCATACTAAATGTTCAAAACGCTCTTCCAAGGTTTCAATATGACCAAACATCATGGTCGCAGAAGTTGTGATGTTTAATTGATGAGCAGCTCTCATTACGTCTAACCATTCTCTTCCGGTACATTTTCCTTTAGAGATAAGTCGTCTGACTCTATCATTCAATATTTCTGCTCCAGCACCAGGCAAAGAGTCAAGACCAGAATCCTTTAGCCTGGAAAGTACTTCTGTATGACTTAATCCTTCTAGTTTGCAGATATGTGCAATTTCAGGTGGGCCAAGGGCATGAAGTTTTAAGCTAGGGTAAAGGTTTTTTAGTTCTGAAAACAAGTTGCAATAATACTCTATTCCCAAATCAGGATGATGTCCACCTTGCAGTAGAAGTTGTTCTCCACCATATTTAATTAGCTCATCAATCTTCTTTTTATACTGTTCAATTGTTGTAATGTAAGATTCTGCATGATTGGGAATCCTAAAGAAATTACAAAATTTACAATTTGCGATACAAACGTTGGTCGTATTGGCATTTCTGTCAATAATCCAAGTGACGTCTTCGTTGCCTTTCTTTTCAATTTTTAATTGATTCGCTGAAAACGCAAGATCTGCTGTAGAAGCGTGTTCAAATAAAAATTGCCCTTCTTCTGCAGTTAAAAAGTCCTTTCGTAGCGCTCTCGATAATAATTCTTCAGTATTCAATGCAAATGTATTTGGATGATAACTGTTTTTAACAGTCTTAATTGTGTTAGTTTTGCAGCAATAAAATTAAGCATTTAAGCTGCTTCTATGCTGTTAATAGCACGACTTAAAGCTTATTCAAATTGAATAGATTATGACAAAGAAAAAAGTCGGTAAGGTGAAGGTCGGGATTTCTGTTGGCGACCCTAACGGGATTGGGATTGAGGTGATATTGAAGACTTTTCAAGATAATCGGATGTTAGAACTCTTTACTCCAATTTTATTTGGAGCAAAAAAAATCTTTGTTCAACAGTTAAAAACATTCCACATTAATGAATTAAGATTCAATTTTATTAGCTCTTTAGAAGAGGTTAAAGCGAGTCAGGTAAATGTTTTTACTGTTTGTGATGAGAACTTTAAGATAGAATACGGAGTTGAAAGCCCTAGTGCTGGAGTATTTGCCTTTGAGTCCTTATCAAAAGCTACGGATTTGTTAAAGGAAGGAGAATTAGATGCTTTAGTTACAGCTCCAATCAATAAAAAGGCAATTCAATCGGTAGATTTTGATTTTCCTGGACATACAGAATATCTTCAAAGTAAAGACGGAGCAGAAGATTCTTTGATGTTAATGTTGAGTGATAATGCAAGAATAGGCGTAGTTACAGGTCATATTCCATTAAGCGAAGTCGGTGGGCAATTAAGTGCAGAGTTGATCCTGAAAAAAATTACTATTCTTAATAAGTCTTTAAGAGAAGATTTTAACATCCGTAAACCTAAAATTGCAGTAATGGGTTTGAATCCTCATGCAGGCGACAATGGTTTATTGGGTAAAGAAGAGCAAGAACTTATTATTCCTGCAATTAATCAGGCAAAGAGTATTGGAATATTAGCCTTTGGGCCATATGCGGCTGACGGATTTTTCGGTTCTTTAACTTACAAGCATTATGATGGGGTTTTGGCGATGTATCATGATCAAGGCTTGATTCCTGCAAAGTCTTTTTCTTTTGGGGAAGGAGTTAATTTTACCGCGGGCTTGTCTTTTGTTAGAACGTCTCCTGATCATGGAACGGCATTTGAGATTGCGGGAAAAGGTGAAGCAGATGAAGGTTCATTTAGAACTGCACTGTATAAAGCAATCGAAATTGTTAGAAATCGACAAATGAACAAAGAATTGGGCGCAGAAGCTTTATTCGTAAATAAAAATAGGAATTAGCCTTATAATAATTAATATTTTGTTAAATTTGCCGACTTCTTTTTTGGGAAGGTTAAGATGAAGAAAGAGAAACAACAATTGATAATTCCTTTCATAGGATTAAATGAAGGGATTCATCAGTTCGAATTTGAAATAGATTCGACGTTCTTTGAGCAATTTGATTACTCAATTATTAAAAATGCTGACTTTGTAATTAAAGTTGATTTTGAGAAGAAAAAAACGCTGTTTAAAGTGTTTTTGTACCTTGAAGGATCAATTGTTATGAATTGTGATCGTTGTTTAGATGCAATGACAACAAAAGTAAAAGGAGAAGAAAAGTTAATTATCAAGTTTGGAGAAACTAGTTTTAACGAAACAGATGAAATTAAAGTTATATCTCCTGCAGAATATGAGTTAGATTTAGCAAACGAAGTGTATGAATATATACATCTATTGTTGCCTTCGAAAGTAGAGCATGAAAAAATAGAAGATTGTAACGCTAAAATGATTGAGCAGTTAGAAAAGCTAACAACAAAACAAGAAAGTACAGAGCTTGACCCAAGGTGGGCAGCTCTCTCTAAATTTAAAGATAAAAGCGAATAAAAATATAAGATTATGGCACATCCTAAACGAAAAATATCGAAAACGAGAAGAGACAAGAGAAGAACTCACTATAAAGCTGTGGTTCCAACTATTGCAACTTGTCCAACAACAGGCATGCCTCACTTGTACCACAGAGCTCATTGGTATGAAGGTAAATTATATTACAAAGGGAAAGTGGTAATGGAAAAAGCTGAGGCTTAATCTATTTTCTACATTATTATTTTAAAGGTGAGTTACGAAAGTGATTCACCTTTTCTTTTTAACAGACTTTATTGAAAAGCTTCATTAGTAGTTCTTTTATTACATCTAATTAAAAAGTACATTAGCCTTTCAAAAGTATTATACTGACAAATGAATAAAATCCGAGCAGCTATTACGGCAATAGGAGGATACGTTCCAGAATACAGGTTAACGAATCAGATTCTGGAAACCATGGTAGAAACTACAGATGAGTGGATTACCTCAAGGACTGGTGTTAAAGAAAGAAGGATTCTCAAAGGAGAAGGCCTTGGCACATCTGATATGGCTGTTGAGGCTGTAAATCAACTACTTGAAAAAAGAGGTATTTCTGCAGATGAGATTGATTTGTTAATCTGCTGTACGGTAACACCTGATTTGGTTTTTCCTGCAACAGCGAACATTATTACAGATAAAGTTGGAGCGAAAAATGCTTTTGGCTTTGATTTGATGGCTGCATGTTCAGGATTTTTATATGGCGTAACAACGGCATCTAAATACATAGAGTCCGGATCTTATAAGAAAGTAGTTGTAGTAGGTGGAGATAAAATGTCATCTATTGTTGATTATGAAGACAGACAGACTTGTATTATCTTTGGAGATGGTTGCGGAGCAGTTCTTTTGGAACCAACTGAAGAAGAAATTGGGATAATGGATTGTATCATGAAAAGCGATGGCTCTGGAAGAGTTCACTTGCACCAAAAAGCTGGAGGTTCAGTTAAGCCTGCAAGTCATGCTACCGTCGATGCAAAAGAGCACTTTGTTTATCAAGAAGGACAAGCAGTATTTAAATTTGCTGTGACTAATATGGCTGATGTTTCCGCGGAAATAATGGAACGAAATAATTTAACAAGTGATGATATCCGTTACTTAGTTCCTCATCAGGCCAATAAAAGGATAATTGATGCTACTGCCAGAAGAATGGGACTTGGGAGTGAGAAAGTAATGTTGAATATCGAGAAGTATGGAAACACTACGAGTGGTACAATTCCACTTTGCTTGTGGGAATGGGAAAAGGAGCTTAAGAAAGGAGATAATTTAATTTTGTCTGCTTTTGGCGGAGGGTTTACTTGGGGATCTATCTATCTAAAGTGGGCTTATGACGCTAAATAGATTGCGTTTTATCATATAATTTATAAATTTAACGACCGAAATAAAGAATTACTAGCTATGAAAGTAAGTGAAATTCAAGAACTCATTAAGTTCGTATCGAAATCTGGTGTAAGTGAAGTAGAGATTGAGCACAAAGATTTTAAGATTAATATTAAAACTCCTCCCTTTAAAAGAGGAATAGGATATTTGGATCAACAACAACGGCAAGTTGTTACTCATCAAATGATTCCTGCTCAAATGCCACACGCTGTAGCACAACCTGTAGTAGCGGCTGTGCCTGCTCCAGTAGCGGAGGCACCTAAGGCTGCTGCTCCCAAAGAAGACGAGACAGCAAACTATCTAGAGATTAAATCTCCGATGATTGGAACATTTTACAGAAGAGCAGCCCCTGATAAACCGGAATTTGCCAAAGTAGGAGATTCAATTGGTATTGGAGACACTGTATGTGTAATTGAAGCAATGAAGTTATTTAATGAAATTGAGAGTGAAGTTACAGGTAAGATTGTAAAAGTATTGGTTGACGATACGTCTCCAGTAGAGTACGATCAGGTTCTGTTTTTGGTTGACCCAGCTGGGTAAATCTTTTCTTAATTAACACATAGGTGTATGTTTAAAAAAATATTAATTGCCAATAGAGGAGAAATTGCTCTAAGAGTGATCAGAACCTGTAAGGAGATGGGTATTAAAACAGTAGCTGTTTATTCAACTGCTGATGCTGAAAGTTTACATGTAAGATTTGCAGACGAAGCAGTATGTATTGGGCCGCCATCAAGTTCAGATTCTTATCTAAAAATGACCAACATAATTGCAGCAGCAGAAATCACAAATGCTGATGCAGTTCATCCTGGTTATGGTTTTCTTTCTGAGAATGCGAAGTTCTCAAAAGTTTGTGCAGAGCACAATATAAAGTTTATTGGAGCTTCTCCTGAAATGATTGATGGGATGGGAGATAAAGCTTCTGCCAAAGCCACAATGATAAAAGCAGGAGTACCTACTGTACCCGGAGTCGAAGGCCTAATGAAAGATTTAGACCATGCAAAAGAATCTGCAAAGGAAATCGGATATCCTGTAATGATGAAAGCGACTGCTGGTGGTGGTGGAAAGGGAATGAGAATTATCAGGGCTGAAGAAGAAATGGAGGGGGCTTGGGAAAGTGCCCGACAAGAATCTTTAGCAGCATTTGGAAATGATGGAATGTATATGGAGAAGTTCATTGAAGAGCCTCGCCATATTGAGATTCAAATTGCAGGAGATCAATATGGAAATTATTGCCACCTTTCGGAAAGAGATTGTTCTATTCAAAGGAGACATCAGAAATTGGTAGAAGAAACTCCTTCTCCTTTTATGACTGATAAGCTGAGAAAGGCAATGGGAGCAGCCTCCATTAAAGCTGCAACTGCAGTTAAATATGAAGGTGTAGGAACTGTTGAATACTTGGTAGATAAGGATAGGAATTTCTTTTTTATGGAAATGAATACTCGAATTCAGGTTGAGCATACGATTACTGAAGAAGTAATCAATTTTGACTTAATTAAGGAGCAAATTAAAATTGCTGCTGGGCATAAAATATCAGGAAAAAATTATTTGCCACAGATGCATGCAATTCAATGTAGAATAAATGCAGAGGATCCTAAGAACGATTTTAGACCAAGTCCTGGAGCAATTACAACGTACCATTCTCCCGGAGGACATGGAGTAAGAGTAGATACACATGTATATGCAGGATATAAAATTCCTCCTTATTATGATTCTATGATTTCGAAATTAATTACTGTAGCTCAAACAAGAGAAGAAGCTATCGATAAAATGGAAAGGGCTCTGAGCGAATATGTGATTGAGGGGATTAAAACAACTATTCCTTTTCATCAGCAATTGATGAAAGATCCTTTATTTTTAGAAGGAAATTGTACAACAAAGTTTATGGAGACTTTTAAATATATCGCTCCAGAGGAGTAAACAATATCTGAAAAGTGAAAAACCATAAAAAAGCCTCGTTTGAGATCAAACGAGGCTTTTTTATTGAGGTATATTACTTACTCTGCTGTCCACACATTACTGCCGCTTAATAGCTGGTCAAGATTCCCTTCTCCCTTTTTGCTTGTGGCAAAGGCAATCTGTTCTTCCATAGCTTCTTCATAACGGTATCTATCTTCTGCATAGAATACACCAAAAGGTCTTGGCAAATGTCCTTCAATTGAAGGATTGTCGAAAAAAGTAGTTAATAATTGTGCTTTAAATTTATCGTTTTCATCATGAATCATTAAATCTGCCTCATTAACATCAGTTAAGTTAACTACTGTTGGGGTAGAACCATTTAGTTTAATTCCTTTTTCTTTGTTTGCTTCAAAAATCAATGGCTTACCATGCTCTAAAAATAGAGTCTCTTGCATTTTACTCCCCTTATCAGTAAAAATCTCAAATGCGCCATCATTAAAAACATTGCAATTTTGATATATTTCAATCATTGAAGTTCCAATATGTTGACTTCCTCTTAAAAGGATTTCTCTTTGGTGTTTTGGGTCTCTGTCCATCGTTCTTGCAATGAAAGTAGAGTCAGCACCCAAACATAGCTTTAATGGATTGAATGGATGGTCTAACGATCCTATAGGCGTCGATTTTGTTACTTTTCCTGCAGGAGAGGTGGGAGAATATTGCCCTTTTGTTAACCCGTAAATTTCATTGTTGAACAACAATACATTCAAATCGAAATTTCTACGAATCATATGAATCAGGTGATTTCCTCCAATAGAAAGAGCATCTCCATCTCCTGTAACTACCCACACACTTAATTCAGGTCTACTTATCTTTAGCCCACTTGCAATAGCAGTTGCTCTTCCATGAATGCTGTGCATTCCAAAGGTGTCCATATAATATGGGAAACGTGAAGAACAGCCAATTCCTGAAATGAAAACAACGTCTTTCTTATCTCTACCCAATTCAGGCATGATAGATTGAACTTGTTTAAGAATCGAGTAATCACCGCAGCCTGGGCACCATCTTACATCTTGATCGGTAGCAAAATCTTTTGCTATTAATTTTTTAGTCGCTACTTCGCTCATGCTACTTCAAATTTTTGTTGAATGGCTTCTACGATTTCTTTTGTAGAAAAAGGAATTCCTTTTATTTTATTCAAACCTTGTGCATCTATTAAAAATAGATCTCGGATTATTTTTACAAGCTGACCGTTATTAATTTCTGGAACAATAACATGCTTGTATTTTTTTAATAGATCGCCTAAGTTTTTAGGCATTGGATTTAGATAGGTCAAATGAATGTGTCCAACTTTTAACCCATCTTGGTTACACTGTTTAACGGCGGTCTTTACGACTCCATAAGTTGATCCCCAAGAAAGAATTAATAGATCTCCCTCTTCAGCACCGTTGCTTATTTCTTGTAAAGGAATGCTATCTGCTATCTTCGCGATTTTTGCCTCACGAATCTTTACCATCGTTTCGTGATTGTCTGGATCATAGGAAACATTTCCAGTGTCAATTTCTTTTTCTAGTCCTCCAATTCTATGCTCATAGCCCGACATTCCTGGCAAGGCCCAATCTCTTACTAGATTCTCATCTCTTTTGTAAGGAAGGTATTGTTCGTCAGTTTTTTCTCCGACAAATTTTGGAGTAATTGGTTTTAAATCGGCAGATTTTGGGAATTTCCACGGCTCAGAACCATTGGCAATGTAGCCGTCTGAAAGTAAAAATACAGGAGTCATGTGTTCTATTGCTATTCTACAAGCTTCATAAGCAGCATTAAAGCAATCAGAAGGAGTCGATGCAGAAACGATAGGCATGGGAGCCTCTCCATTTCTTCCATAATATGCCTGTAATAAATCAGCCTGCTCTGTTTTCGTTGGGAGGCCTGTAGAAGGGCCTCCACGTTGTACATTTACAATAACCATTGGCAATTCTAGCATGATACCAAGTCCAATAGCTTCACCCTTTAAAGCAATGCCAGGGCCAGAAGAAGCAGTGACTCCTAATTTTCCTCCAAAAGAAGCACCAATAACAGAACACATTGCTGCAATTTCATCTTCTGCTTGAAAAGTCCTTACACCAAAATTCTTGTGTTTTGTTAATTCATGCAAAATGTCTGAGGCAGGAGTAATAGGATAAGAGCCATAAAATAAGTCAAGTTTTGATTTTTGCGAAGCAGCAATCAATCCTAATGCTGCAGCCTGATTTCCCATAATGTTTCTATAGGAACCCGAAGGCAAGCTAGCAGCTTTTACATTATATCTTGAAGTAAACACTTCACTTGTGTCTCCGAAGTTATAACCTGCCTTTAACACCATAATGTTGGCTTCGATTAAATCAGGCTTTTTAGCAAACTTTTGTTTGATGAACTCTTCTGTACCTTTTAGAGTTCTGTTGTACATGTAATAAAGAAAACCTAGTACAAACATATTCCTAGAACGATCCATTTCCTTTTTGCCAAGACCTCTATCTTCAAGAGTGGTTCGGGTCATTTTGGTCACATCAATCTGAATGGTTCTAAAGTCATTTAACGATTTGTCTTCTAAGGGACTGGTTTCATAACCTGCTAACTTCAAATCCCTTTTATTAAACCCATCAGAATTAATAATGATGGTTCCACTTTTCTTAAGCCGTGCAATATTTACTTTAAAGGCCGCGGCATTCATGGCTACCAAAACATCACAATCATCTCCTGGAGTGGAGATTTCGATGCTTCCAAATTTTAATTGGAAGCCTGAAACGCCTGCTAAAGTACCTTGTGGGGCTCTAATTTCTGCTGGGTAATTTGGAAAGGTGCTAATGTCATTTCCATAAAGGGCATTGGTGTTTGTAAACTGAGTTCCAGTTAACTGTATTCCATCTCCAGAATCCCCTGCAAATACAATGGTTACTTCCTTTTTTTCTTCAACTTCTTTTGTCATACCAAGGTGGTGTTTTTCAAGCTGCAAATTTACTTAGAATAAGTCTAAATAATATCAAGATTGTATGCATGCATACAATCGATAATTTTTTATATCTTTAATTTCTTTTACAAAATTTAACAGATATGAAAAAACTATTACTGCCTTTATTGGGCATTATACCTTTGCTTTCGTTAGCAGGAGGATTTCAAGTGAACCTTCAAGGTACAAAGCAAACAGGAATGGGCCATTTAGGTACGAGTTTCCATTTGGGTGCATCAAGTACTTATTTCAATCCGGCAATGATGGGCTTGGATACGAATAGATTTGGAATTGAGTTAGGTGTAAACTTCATTACTTCAAATATTGAATTCCAAAATAGCTTGAATGGTATCTCGGAAACGACAGAAAATCCAACTGGCACTCCGTTTTATCTATATGCAACCTACAAAATTAATGATAAGCTAACAGCTGGACTTGGAGTATATACTCCATTTGGAAGTTCTGTTGATTGGGGAGAAGATTGGTCTGGTAAGCATCTGATTCAAGATATTTCGCTGCGTGCTATTTTTATTCAGCCAACCTTATCTTATTCTATCAATGATAAATTAAGTTTTGGAGCAGGTTTAACAATAGTAGATGGAGCCTTTGAAATTAATAGAGCCTTACCAGTGCCAATTGGGAATAATGCAACAGCAAATCTCGAAGGAAGTGCAATTGCTTTTGGGTTTAATGCCGGACTACACTTTCAAGCTACAGAGCAACTAAGCATTGGTTTAACGCATCGATCAAAAGTAGAAATTGAATTAGAAGGAGGAGATGTTGACTTTACAACTGATGCTGCATTAGCTTCTAGCTTTCCTGATGGGAAATTTGATGCAACTCTACCACTTCCGGCTACCACAACATTAGGTATTGCTTATAAAGTCAATGAAAAACTTTTAGTTTCTATTGAGGGAAGTTTTGTAGAATGGAGTGCATATAAATCGTTGGATTTTGATTTTGAGACGGAGACTGCAAGTTTGAAAGATTCGAAAAACCCTAGAAACTATGAAGATGCTATGATTTTTAGAGCCGGGGCTCAGTATTCTTACAATGAAATGTTAGACTTTAGAGCTGGATTCTACTATGACCAATCACCTATTCAAGATGAATATTTTAATCCTGAAACACCAAATTCTGATAATATTGGTTTAACAGCTGGATTAAGCGGCCATATAACGGAGCGATTTGGATTTGATGCTTCTTTCTTATACATCATCGGACAAGAAAGAGATTCAGAATACAAACCAGCTGGATTTGGAGGTAAATATGCTTCAAGGTCAGTAATTACAGGAATTGGATTTAATTATTCATTTTAAGAACTATATAACTTAGAAAGATGAAAACTAAAAATTTATTATACATTTTACCACTTGCAGCTTTAACTGCATGTGAGCCCGATATTGATGAACCAAGTTTCTCAGCTGGGTCAGCTGATTTTGCAAAAACGGTTGCGGTTGGAAATTCTTTAACAGCTGGTTACCAAAGTGGGGCCTTAAGTGCTGATGGACAAATTAATTCTTTGCCAGCAATGATTGCAGGTCAGATGAAACAAGTTGGCGGTGGAGATTTTAACCAACCTATTTTAACAGGTGATCTTGCTTCACAAGGAGCAGGGTTTTCTTTGGCGTTAGCAGGTGTTGGGCAAGTGGAAACAAGATTAGCCTTAAAAGGAACAGTTGATTGTTTAGGAACAGTAAGTGTTGGTCCAGTTAGAAAGGGTCCCAATTATTTAGGACTAGCAGCATTGGCTGCAGACGTTTCAAGCTCAACTTATAACAACCAAGGAGTGCCTGGTGCTAAAGTGACAGATTTAGATGACCCTGCATATGCTAATCCTTATTTCTCTAGAATGAGACCTTTGGGAAAAACAATGTTGACTTTAGCGACGGATTTGAATGCAACTTTTTTTAGCCTTTGGATTGGAAATAATGATGTATTAGGTTATGCGACTACAGGTGGAGATGACGGTGTTACAGGGCCGAATGGTCTTACTGATGCTGTAATTTTTCAAACGAAATACGAAGCAGCAGTTACTGCCTTAACTGCAAATGGAGCAAAGGGTGTAGTAGCGAATATTCCAAATGTAACTTCTATTCCTTATTTCACCACTGTGCCAATTGGAACTAGCATAACTCAAGCTCAGGCCGATCAGTTAAATACGGCATATGCTCCATATAATGGAGGATTAGATCAAGTTGCAATGAATCCTGCTTTAGCAGATGAAGCTGCAGCAAGAAAAATTAGCTTTACCGCAGGAGTGAATACATTTGTTGTTTCCGATCCTTCTTTAACTGACTTGAGCGGTTCAGGTCTTCCAAGTATAAGACAAATTAAGGCTGGAGAATTGTTGGTATTAACTACTCCTGGAGATTCTATTAAATGTGCTATGTGGGGAACTGCAAAACCAATCCCTGGAAGTTACCATTTAAGAGCGGATGAAATTCAGAAAATAAACGCTGCAACAGATGCGTATAACGCTACGATAAAATCTGCTGCTCAAGCAAATGGACTAGCTCATGTTGATGCAAATGCACGCTTAAAAGAATTAGCCACAACTGGTATTACTATTGATGGTATTGCTTTCTCTTCTGCTTTAGTAACTGGAGGAGCTTTCTCTTTAGATGGAGTTCATCCTGCTACAAGAGGGTATGCAATTATTGCAAATGATTTTATTAGTGCAATTAATTCAACCTATTCGGCTAGCATTCCGAAGCTTAGTGTTGGCTCGTATCCAACCCTTGAGGTAGAACAGTAAAAATCTTAAAGTAAAAAGAAAATCCCCTTGTCGACTAAATGAAGTTGACAAGGGGATTTTTCATGTGTGTAGTTTAAGTATTACTTGTTCAGCACTTTAGGTACTTTGATGAAATCAGTGTCTTTTTCTGGGGCATTTTTCAAAGCATCTTTTTGTGTAATACTTTCAATTACTTTATCCTCTCTGAGTACAGCTTCTTCTTCTAACATATAGATAAGGGGTTTCACTCCTTCGGTATCTACCGTTTCCAATTGTTTTACAAAATCTAACATCCGGTTCATATCTGCCGTAACTTCTATCTTCTCAGCATCACTAAATTCTAATTTAGAAAGGCTCGCTATTCGTTCTACTTCTTTGATTTCAACAGCCATAATTAATCCAATTGGGAGGCAATGAGCTCTCGTGTTTGAGTACGTAAAGTTAACAAATCTACCTCTCCATTTTTAGGGTGGATAGGAGGATGAATGTAAACTCTCGATTTTCCAGGTTTGGCTTTAGCAAAAAAGCCCCAATCGTCTTCTAACAATTTATAATTATCCTTGAAGGTAATAGGTATAATTGGGATGTTAGCTTGTGTTGCTGCCTTAAAAGCTCCATTCTTAAAAGCTCTGAGTTGTGGTTGATCTTTGTGAATTGTACCTTCTGGAAAAATGACCAGGTTAGCTCCTTTGTTTAATTTTTCACAAGCTATTGTGATAGAAGTATGAGCAGCCTTTGCATTTGCCCTATCTACTAATAGGTTCATTTTTTTGAAATAGATATTAAAGATGGGAATACTGCCCAATTCTTTTTTTCCTAAAAAGATAAAATAATTTGGAAAGGCAGCATAAAGCAGTAAAATGTCAAGATAAGAGCTGTGATTTGGACAGATAATGTAGGATGTTTCTGTATCATTTGGAATATTTCCGTGCACTTCCTTTCGTACTCCAATCAAGAATAGAATAGTTTTTGCTTGAAATCGAGTTAGTCGAAAGCCTTGGGGAAAATATTTTTCGTTGCTAAGTAATACAAATTGAACAGGATAAAGCGCCAAGATGACGATCAATACTACTATTAAGAAGTAGATTTTCCAGATAAATGTCAGCAATGCTTTCAACCATTTCATAGCTTCAAAAATAGGACAAATTGGTATTTTTGAAGCATGGCTAGAATACTAACAGGAATACAAAGTTCAGGAAGCAATGGGGAAGTTCATTTAGGGAACATTTTAGGGGCAATTCAACCTGGGATTGAGTTGTCTAAAAAACCAGAAAATGAGGCTTTTTTCTTTATTGCAGATCTACATTCATTAACTACAGTTAAAGATGCAGAAGTACGTCTTTCAAATGTTTATGCTGTAGCAGCAGCATGGCTAGCCTTTGGGTTTGATACCGATAAAAATACATTTTACCGTCAATCAGATGTTCCTGAAGTATGCGAATTGACTTGGTATTTGAACTGCTTTACGCCCTTTCCAATGCTAGCGAACGCACATTCTTTTAAAGATAAGGCAGAAAATTTATCAGATGTAAACGCCGGTTTGTTCGATTATCCTGTTCTAATGGCCTGTGATATTTTATTGTACGATGCTGAGTTTGTCCCAGTAGGGAAAGATCAGAAACAACATCTAGAGATGACAAGAGACATGGCAAAGGGCTTTAATCATAAATACGATGAAACTTTTGTGGTGCCAGAGCCTCTTATCGATGAAAGAGTAATGGTTGTGCCAGGAACTGATGGTCGTAAGATGAGCAAGAGCTATAATAATTACATCAATATTTTTCTTCCTGACAAGCAATTAAGAAAGGCGGTGATGAAAATTGAAACGGATAGTAAAGGATTAGAAGAGCCTAAAGATCCGGATACTTGTAATGTTTTTGCGCTTTATTCTTTACTTGCAGATGAATCTCAAGACATTGAGATGAGAAAGAAGTATGAAGCAGGGAATTATGGCTATGGTCATGCCAAACAAGCACTTTTTGAATTAATTGTTGAGACGTATTCTGAAGAGAGGAAAAGGTATTGGGAATTAATGGAAGATAAACCCCAATTGGATCAACTCTTAAAGGAAGGAGCAGCAAAGGCAAGAAAAGTTGCACAGCCTGTATTGCAGAAAGTGAGAAAAAAGCTAGGGTTTAATTAGAGACTCTAATGTCTTGAATGCTCAATTGTAAATTCACTCTTCCATTCCATTCATTTTCTTCGATGTGATAAACAATATCGAAAGCTTGTCCACTTTTAATTAAATCGAAATGATTTCCTAATCCGAAAGCAATAGCGGGAATAGGTGTTCCAGGGTTTTCAAAATCTACCATGTCTAGTTTAAGGTGGTCGCTTCCTACTATTCTTCCACTTCCATTGTCTTTAACTCTTTTAGATAAAAAGTTAGGTTTCATGTTCATGGGCCCAAAAGGAGCGAACTGCTTTAATATTTTGTAGAACTTCCAGTTGATTTCAGAGAGATCAAGCTCTTCATCAATTTCAATTTCAGGAATTAAAAGGTCTGGATCAATAGATTGTGATACTACCTCCTCAAATTTTTGTTGAAAAGCAGGAATATTTTCAATTTTCATGGTCATGCCTGCGGCGTACTTGTGCCCGCCAAATTGTTCTAATAAATCGCTACACTGTTCAAGTGCATTATAAACGCTAAATCCTTTTACAGATCGAGCAGAGCCCGCAGCCATTTCTTTGCTTTTAGTTAGAATAATGGTTGGTCGATAGTAGTTTTCAATGCATCTTGATGCAACAATTCCAATCACTCCTTTGTGCCAGTCTTCTTGATAAAGTACAGTTGTTGTTCTGTTTTTAAGGGATTCGTCTGCCTCTATTTTAGCCAAGGCCTCTTTCGTAATACTTTTGTCTAGTTCTTTTCGATCTGTATTCTGAAGGTCAATATATTGTCCTCCTTCATTTGCTAGAATAGGATTGTCGGAAAGCATGACTTCAACAGCTTTGTTCCCACTTTCGATTCGCCCTGCAGCATTGATTCGAGGAGCGAGGGTAAACACGACATCAGTAACGGTCAATTCCTTTTTCTTGTTTTGAGCAATTTCTAACATTGCTTTGAATCCCGCTTGAGGGTTTTGATTTAATTTTTGAATTCCAAAATAAGTCAAAACTCTATTTTCGCCAGTAATAGGAACAATATCGGCACAAATACTCACTGCTAAAATATCTATCCGTTCCAATAACTTTTCAATGGGAATATTCTCTTTAATAGAATAAGCTTGCATGAGTTTAAAGCCAACACCACAACCCGAAAGTTCTTTGTATGGATAAAGGCAATCTCTCTGTTTAGGATCTAGAACTGCATGCGCATTCGGAACAACATCTCCGGGCAAGTGGTGATCACAAATAATGAAATCTATGCCTTTTTTGTTAGCGTAATCAATTTTTTCAACTGCCTTTATTCCACAATCTAAAGCAATAATTAGGGTGATGTCATTTTCATGGGCAAAATCAATTCCCTGATAGGAGATTCCATATCCTTCACTATAACGATTGGGAATGTAGTAACTAATGTTGTTGTAAGTATCTGATAAAAAGGAGTATACTAATGTAACGGAGGTTGTGCCATCTACATCATAATCACCATAAATAAGAATATTTTCTTGCTTCGCTATTGCTGTTTGAAGCCTCTTAACTGCTTTTTCCATATCCTTCATTAAAAAAGGATCATGTAATTTTTCTAATGAAGGGCGAAAAAAATCTTTTGCGTCATCATAGCTTTTAATTCCTCTATTAATTAGAAGGTTGCACAATGAAGGGCTTAAGGTATTCAATTGCTTAGATAAAAGCTCAATTTCTTTTTGATCGACTTTTGCTTGAAGCGTCCATTTTTTTTCCATACTGCTGACTACTTTGCTACTTTGTTTTTCTACCTTCTACTACCAATACAATCTCTCCTTTGAGCGTGTTGTTTTCATAATAATGGATGAGTTCCGAAAAATTTCCCCTAACAGTTTCTTCATGAAGTTTGGTGAGTTCTCTGCTGACAGATGCAAGCCTTTCTTCTTCAAAAAATTCGAGCAACTGTTTTAGGGTTTTTAGTAAACGATGCGGAGATTCATAAAACACGATGGTCCTTGTTTCCTCCGCAAGGAATTTTAATCGTGTTTGCCGTCCCTTTTTGTGAGGCAAGAAGCCTTCAAATACAAACTTATCACAAGGCAAGGCAGAGTTTACCAAGGCGGGCACAAACGCTGTTGCTCCTGGCAAGGTTTCTACTTCTATGTCATTATCTGCACATGCTCTAACCAATAAAAATGCAGGATCCGAAATAGCGGGTGTCCCAGCATCTGTAATGCAAGCCATCTTTTCACCTGATTTAATTCGTTCAATTAAGGTGTCAACTACTCTGTGTTCATTGTGCTGATGGTAGGCGTATAGTGGTTTTTTTATTTCATAATGCTTTAAAAATTTACCACTTGTTCTGGTGTCTTCACATAAGATAATATCTGCATCTTTCAATACTGCAATGGAACGAAAAGTAACATCTGCTAGATTACCAATAGGAGTAGGAACAATAAAAAGTTTCGACATGAAATAAATTTAAGTTTCAAAGGTAATTCTTTAGCGGTATAGATGTTTCAATGATGGAGAATGAAATAAAATAGCGTTATTTTGTAGAATGCAGGTCAAAATTTCAGCTGTTATCATCACTTTCAACGAAGAAAAAAATATTCGAAGGTGTATTGAATCTTTGCAAGATATTGCCGACGAGGTTTTAGTAGTTGATTCATTTTCGAAAGACAGAACAAAAGAGATTTGTTTGGAATTAAATGCCAGGTTTTTGGAACATAAATTTATCGGGCATATTGAGCAGAAGAACTGGGCGAAGGATCAAGCGAAACACAATTATATCCTATCGTTAGATGCGGATGAAGCATTGGATGAAACCTTGAAGAGGTCTATTCAAGAGGTAAAAGGAGATTGGAAATTCGACGCTCACAAGATGAATCGCCTCACGAATTATTGTGGTCAATGGATTCATCACACAGCATGGTATCCTGACACAAAAGTGAGACTATTTCATAAGGGAAAAGGAGTATGGGGAGGACTTAATCCACATGATGAGTTTATGATCAATAAAGAAGTTGAAATAAATCATTTGGGCGGAGATCTTTTGCATTACTCGTTTTATACCAAAGAAGAACATTTATTACAGATTGAGAAGTTTTCGACCATCGGAGCTAAAGCACTTTTTACAAAAGGAAAACGAGCTAATTATCTTTTGGTTTTAGTAAAACCTTTGGCCAGGTTTATTAAGAATTATATTGTTAGAAAAGGCTTTTTAGATGGGAAAGCTGGTTTTGACATTAGCCGATTTTCTGCTTATGCGAATTATTTGAAATACAGTAAACTTATTAAAATCCAAAAGGGAAGAGAAGTATAGCTGATGGGAAAGTTAAAAATATTACAAGTTGTTACAGCTTTAAGTTGGAGAGGAGGAGAGCAGCAAGCGGCTTACTTGTTCAAGAATTAAAGGACCAAGTAGATAATGTAGTGCTTTGTTCCGAAGCCTCCAAAATGGCGATTTTTTGTGCAAAGAATAATATTCAACATTACACTCAGAAAAAGAGAGGAGGCTTTGATTTATCTTATGCATTAAGAATAAAAAGCATTTGTAAATTGGAAAATATTTCCTGCGTTCAGTTGCACGATGCTCATGCACATACTTATGCTATTTTAGCTGCAGTATTGGGCAATCAAGTCCCACTTATCCTCAGTAGGAGAGTAGATTTTCCAATAAAAGATAATTTCTTTTCGTCTTTCAAATACAATCATGCCGCAATAAAGAGAATATTGTGTGTTAGTAATACGATTAAAGAAATAACATCTAAAGGGATTAATGACTCATCAAAACTTTTTACGGTTTATTCTGGTATAGATTTAACCAAGTTTGAACAAAGAACAGGAGAGCTAAGAAAAGAGCTTGGCTTGGATGAAAATACCTTTCTAATTGGAAATACTTCTGCATTAGCAGATCATAAAGATTACTTTACTTTTTTAGATGTTGCTGAAAAACTTGCTGCCCGGAATGATTCTTGTCATTTTGTTGTGATGGGAGATGGGCCAATGAAGGCAGAGATTCATCAGTATGCAGCTCGTAAAAAACTAGACCATCGGATCACGTTTACAGGATTTAGGAATGATATTCCCAAAGTTCTAGCAGAGCTCGATTTATTTTTAATTACCTCTAAAACGGAAGGCCTCGGAACTTCTATTTTAGATGCATTTGCTTGCAAGGTCCCAGTGGTTGGAACCAAGGGAGGAGGAATAATTGAGTTAATAGAACACGAGAAAACAGGCTTGCTTTGCGAGGTTAAAAATGTAGAACAGATTCAACTTGCAGTTGAAAAGATGATGACAGAAGTCGATTTAAGAAATACAGTGGTAAAAAATGCAAGTGAAAAGGTTCAACTATTTTCTAAAGAGGAAACGGCTAAACAGACGCTTAATCATTATTTGGCTGTGAGTCGCTAAAGTTGTTGAGACCTAGAACAAATAAACTGTTAAAAAAAGCAAATAGCGTAACTCCAGCTTGAGTTTCTAGTGTATCTTCTGTTAGAAATGAAATACAGAGCATAGCCAGAAAAAAGAAATAAACCTGCTTATTGGGAATCGAATAAAATGCTGGTAAAAAAGTACTCATTAAGAAGAAGCATAAGCCAAGTATTCCAAAAGTGGCAAATGCGGTGAGGTATTGATTGTGCGATCTGCGTCTGAATACTTCATCAAGTTTAGATTCTTGTTTAACGTATTCATTTTTAAAAGCAATTCCAATATCACCTGTTCCTGTACCTAGCCAGAAATTCTGAGAGATGATGGATTCTGCTGTTCTCCAAAATTCATACCTCATAGCCAATGAAAAACCACTAGCATTTGCCGTTCTTTTATATTCTTCTAATTCGAAAATACTCTTGTAAATTCTATTTTGTAGAGCATTATGTTCTAAGTAATAAGTATTAGCCACTCCTTGCTCAATTGCTCTTATTTCTCTCTCAGATAGTTTTGAAATTCCAATAGAATCCTTTTTTAAGCCTTTAGAAGAAAGAAATCGATTTAAGGTTTGATCAAGTAATTGTCCTCTCAAATCCTTGTCTTTAAAATTAATTTCACTTCTTTTATTCCACTCTCTTTCTATTTCTTTCCAAGCAATAAACCGTCTAATTAAAACACCATTCTCTGTTCTTAAATCTTCTACATCAACCCAATATAATTCTCCATTAGGAGATCTTTTTTGTTCGATATCGTACTGATCGTAATCTAGTTGTAATTCTGTGTAGTAATCTTCTTTGGTTTGATAGATTAAAGTACATAAGCTGAATAGTACTAAAAGAATAAAAGAAGAGATGCCAAACCTTAATGGTTTGTTAGATAAGTTTAATAATAAGATTCGAATACAAAACACAAAAATCAGAATAGATAAAATGGCCAAGCCTGTATAGAGTTGGAAAACAAGGAGACTAATTAAAAACCAACTACACAAAACCCAATTAAGAAAGCCTTTTTTAAAGGGTTTGACATAAAATAGGAGTCCGATAAGAAGAGCGATATTTAATCCATATCGGATGTGAGAAATGTAAATCGAGAGTTGTCTTTTATCAATGACCATCTCTCCCCAGATTCCTAAATATTTACCATAACTGGCAATAGTGAGAGAGAAAAGAGTGATGCAGTAAATGATCAATAATGATTTCCACTCTTTTAAACTTAGTCTATTACTTGTTCCAATAATCACTGGTAGAGTCAGAAGCGGAAGTTTGACTCTAAGGTCTTTAAGGGCATAGTTAAATTCTTCAGTCCAGAGTAATCCTACAACGTGTAAAAGAAAGCTAAGAATCAGGATCCATATTAATGGAGAATTTTTTAAAAGCAGAAGTTTCTTTTTAAAATCAAATTCAATGAGCCAATTTCCAGTAATAATGAATTGCCCAATGCTCATTAGTGCATTAGACCATGATAAACCACAGATAATTACTGCTAAGCCTAGGAGGTATAGGTTTCTATGATTCAGCCATTTTTTGACTGGAGAATTTGTCTTAAATAAAAGATCTAATAAACCCAAAGTTGTTATTTCTTAGCCGTAAACGTACCAGCTAAGATTTCATTGTATTTCTTTTGGTTTTTCAATAACTTAATCGCGCTGAGTACATCAGGGTCTGTATTGAGTGATTGTTGAATTCTACCATCTTGATAATGATATCTAGATATAATTTCATTTTCCAATAAGAGTTTAATCTCCTTTTTAAATTTTATAAGATCTTCTTCTTTGTTTGGCGACAATTTTTCTAATAAAGCAGAATACTCTGATTCTGCATCGTTAAAATATTTTTCTCCTTCGGCTACTTCTTTTAATTTCTTTAACAACTTCTCACTTTGAGTTGAATAGTTATACTTTTTGTCTTTTAAGTAGCTGGCAAATTCTTGGTATTCACTTTCGGTTAATTTAAATTTTTTGGGCCCAACAATACTGTCGTGATTTAGTGCATAAGTCGTAGCATAATTAAAAATGTGAAGTTTTCTCATTAATACAGACGCAACCATGCTTATAGATTCTTCTTCTGTTACAATATCTGGTTTAATTCCTTTTCCATCAGAAACAGGACGTTTAGAAAGAAGAGTTGTAAAAGAGCTAATTAAAGAATCAGGAACAGTCTGAGCTTTTCCTCTTTCATCTTTATTAGAGTAATCCAATTTTTGAATACATCTCCCACTTGGAATATAATATTTCGCAACTGTTACTTTTAATTGAGCATTATAGCTTAGAGGTCTTGTTTGTTGAACAAGGCCCTTTCCAAAAGTTTGTTTTCCTAAAATTACTGCTCTATCATAGTCTTGTAGGGTTCCCGCAACAATTTCTGAAGCAGAAGCAGAACCTCCGTTTGTAAGAATAACAACAGGTATTTGCGTATCTAAAGGTTCGTTTCTAGTTGCATAAGTAGCATCCCATTTTTTTAATTTGCCTCTTGTTTCTACTACCTTTTTCCCCTTCGGAATCAATGTGTTTACAATGTTAACAGCTTCAATTAACAATCCACCTCCATTTCCACGTAAGTCAAAAACAAGACGCTTCATTCCTTGTTTTTCCTTCAAATCTTTAAAAGCTGCAATAAATTCTTTCGAGGCTGTTTGCGTAAATCCAGTTAATCGAATGTATCCGACTTCTTTATCTATCATTCCATAAAAAGGTACATCGTTAATCTTGATGTTTTCTCTTATTACTTCTTTGATGATCAGTTCCTCGTTTCTAGGTCTTTTAACAGTAATTTTTAAAGGTGTTCCTGGCTGCCCCTTGAGAAAACTACTAATTTCAGAGGTAGATTTTCCTTCTACAGTATTTTCGTCTACTTTGATTTGAATGTCACCTGCTTTAAGCCCTGCTTTAAAAGCAGGAAAACCCTCGTAGGGTTCTGAAATCACAACAATATCACTGTCTTTATGAATAAGTGCTCCAATGCCTCCATATTGACCTGTGGTCATAAAACGGTAATCTTCAATTTGAGATTCGGGAATATAATTGGTGTATGGGTCAAGAGATTCTAACATGCCATCAATGGCTGTTTTCATCAATTCGCCTGGTTTAGTTTCATCAACATAATAAGTATTCAGCTCTTTTATAACTGTACTAAAAATGTCAAGGTTTTTAGATAATTCAAAGTAATTGTCAGCAAAACCATAAGAAAGCCATACAGTTGATGAGAGAAAAAGGCCATTTAAGACAGTTTTTATTTTATTCATTTTTTTACTTTTTCGGTACATGGTCAATTCCACTTCCTCCCCACGGGTGGCAGGATGAAATTCTTTTTATTGCTAGCCAAAGTCCTTTAATTGGGCCATGTGTTTGTATGGCTTCAACGCTGTATGCTGAACAAGTCGGCATATACCTACAATTTGCACCCAAGAAAGGAGAGATTGTAACTTGATAAATGCGGACCAAAAAAATAAGGAATTTGCTAGCTATCTTCCGCATATATTGACTGCAAACGTTGTAAAGTTAAGATTATTTTCTTCTGGATAAAGTCATATTCTAGCTGTTCTTTTGCAATATAGATAAGCATAAAATGAAGCTTCTTGTCTGAATCAATAAGCTTATTTTTTAGTTCATTCCTGTTTATTCGATAAGCCTCTTTTACCCTTCTTTTCAAATGGTTTCGGTCAACGGCTTTTTTGAAAAGCCGTTTGGGAACACTAACGGCAAACTTTAGATTTTCTTGTTGTTCCGTTGGAACCTCTATGTGAAGTACCTTAAATGGGAATACATTGAAAGAATCTGACTTTGAAAACAATGCCTTAATCTCATCTCTCTTGTATATTCGTTCTTCTTTTTTTAGACCAAAATCTTCTGTTTCCATAAAGTATAAAGATAAAAAAAAGGCATCACTCGTTGGAGTAATGCCTTCTTAAAAATAGAGAAGAATCTCTTATTTCTTATTTTGTTTCTTAATGTATTGCTCTAATGCCATTGTCATGGAAGGAGCTTCAGGTTTTGGAGCAGCAATGTTGATTTCTAAACCAGCATTTTCAGCTGCTTTTGCAGTTGTTGCACCAAAAACAGCAATTTTAGTGTCGTTTTGCTTGAAATTGGGAAAATTCTCATACAAAGAGGTAATTCCTGCAGGACTAAAGAATACTAATACATCATAATTTACATCTGCTAAATCAGAAAGGTCACTACAAACTGTTCTGTAAAGCATTGCTTGGTCAAAGTCGATGTTGTTTTTCTTAAGAAGCTCAGGAATGTCTTTCTTTAAGATGTCAGCACATGGCAATAAGAATTTTTCATCTTTGTGCTTCTTGATTAAAGGCAATAGATCGCTCATCGTTTGTCTACCATGAAAAATCTTACGCTTTCTGTAAACAACATATTTTTGAAGATAGTATGCTGTTGATTCTGAAATACAAAAGTATTTCAAATCATCTGGAACGCTATACCTTACTTCTTCTGCCATTCTAAAAAAATGGTCTACTGCATTTCTGCTTGTAAAGATGATAGCTCCGTAATCTTGAATGCTTATTTTTTGCTGTCTAAATTCCTTTGAGTCAACTCCTTCTACGTGAATAAATGATCTGAAGTCAACCTTTACTTTACACTTGTCAGATAAATCAAAGTAAGGAGACTTTTCCGTTTCCGGTTTTGGTTGAGAAACTAAAATTGTTTTTACTTTCAATGTCGAAAATTTAATATATTAGTAGCTGTAGATAAACGAAAATTACAGGCTGATTTTTATCCATTTTCCAAGGATCAGCCAAGGTGTAATTTCGAGGGTGCAAAGATAAGCAATAATAAAAAACAAACCGACCCCATTTTCTAATCCAATCATAACTCCTCTAGTTATCTGAAAAATAAGCCCTAAGAGTAATGTAGTAAAGCCTATATAGCTTAAAATAACAGGATCAATTGGGGCAAAAAGCAAAAGTGTTGTCAATATTAAAAATGCTAGACCTAAATACTTGTTAAACAAGTTGGTTTGGAAAACATACTCTTCAATCACATCTTTCTTGTCGAATAACCATCCACTGAATTTATAAATTACAATTTTGATTAAAAAGTAACCCAATAAAGGAATAATAAAGAGAATATAGGTCCAGATAACTGGCTCGTTAATTTCTGTTGTCCAATTTCTCGCCAAGCTAAAGAAGAAAGGAAAGCAGAGAACAAAATTTACGATCATTAAAACATTGACAGGATGAGTGTACACCTTCTCATATCGAATGATTTGTTTGGAAAGTTTCCAATTGATTAAGGTTTTAAAAAGCATAGAAAACCGCTTACGATGCATGGCCCTGGAGAAAGCCAGACATAAATAACCAAAAAGCAAGACAAAAATCATCCAAGTTTCTACCCGTTGTGGCTTGGAATTTCCTGCAAAAAAGCTATTTTCTTTGGATCTTACAGCTTGATGCAAGCTTACTTGATCTACGAATTCAGAATAATTCATGTAATTAGAATAGCTCCCATTGTAAGGAACTACACTTTCAATTACTTTTAAACTATCACTTCCTTCTATCACTGTTGAATTTCTGGAACAAATTTAACCTTTGAGTGTCTTTTTAAGTGGGAAGAAAACCTCTTTTTATGACTAATTTTGCACAAAATATTTAAATACTATTATGGCAAGCGATAGATTCCAAGCACCTGATTATTACCTATTAGATGATTTGTTGACAGAAGAACACAAATTAATTCGTGATACTGTGAGAGAATGGGTTAAGAAAGAGGTGTCTCCTATTATAGAAGATGCAGCTCAAAAAGGAGAATATCCAATTGAGTTAAATAAGGGGATCGCTGAATTAGGTGGGTTTGGACCTTATATCCCAACAAAGTATGGTGGGGCAGGCTTAGATCAAATTTCTTATGGATTAATCATGCAAGAATTTGAAAGAGGGGATTCAGGTTTGAGATCTGCTGCTTCTGTTCAAAGTTCATTGGTAATGTATCCGATTTATAATTATGGAAATGAAGATCAAAGAAATAAGTACCTACCAAAGTTAGCTTCTGGAGAATGGGTAGGTTCTTTCGGATTAACAGAACCTGATTATGGTTCTGATCCGAGTGGAATGATTACCAATTATAAAGATATGGTGACCATTATTTATTAAACGGAGCAAAAATGTGGATTACCAATTCACCAATTTGCGATGTAGCTGTTGTTTGGGCTAAGAACGAAGAAGGAAGAATTCACGGTTTAGTTGTTGAACGAGGAATGGAAGGCTTTACAACTCCTGAGACGCATGGTAAATGGTCGTTAAGAGCATCTAGAACTGGAGAGCTGGTTTTTGATAATGTTAAAGTTCCAAAGGAAAACTTATTGCCAAATAAATCTGGTTTAGGTGCACCACTTGGTTGTTTAGATTCTGCCCGTTATGGAATTGCTTGGGGTGTAATTGGTGCGGCAATGGATTGTTATGATTCTGCTTTGCGATACTCTCAAGAAAGAATTCAGTTTGGAAAGCCGATTGCAGCGTATCAATTAACGCAAAAGAAATTAGCAGAAATGATAACTGAAATCACAAAAGCACAGTTTCTAACATATCGTTTAGGTCAGTTGAAAAATGAAGGTAGAGCAAGCTCTCAACAAATCTCTATGGCGAAAAGAAACAATGTTGATATGGCATTGAAGATTGCCAGAGAAGCGCGTCAAATTCATGGAGGAATGGGAATTACTGGGGAATATCCAATTATGCGTCACATGATGAATTTAGAATCAGTGATTACTTATGAAGGAACGCACGATATCCATCTACTGATTACAGGTATGGACATTACAGGGCATTCTGCTTTTAGAAGCGATCAATAAATGCATAACTTCATGCAACGAATTGGGAAGTTAAGTACTCTATAGGTAATCTCGTTAAACCCATAATTATGTCTTTAAGTCGAATTTTTGTACTTTTTGTTATTGTTTTGTTTGCAAGTTGTAAATGTGATGAATCTCAGTCTTGTGATGGATTATCTGGTGAAGGACAAAACATAATGCCTCAAGAGTTATTTAAGTCAGTTTATAAGACAGCAGGAGATAGTATTATAAATATCTATTCGAGGTCTAGTAGAATTCAAGGCAGTACTGAAGAGGACTGTAAGTCTTCGGGAGGGGGGAAGTGCGATTGCCCTGACTGCCCTGATAAAAGTGGGCGTATTCATTATGCACTTGCTCCGATACATAGCGAAAGTCCGATAGTAACTCGTATTAATGCAGGTACACTTTATAAGGGAGTTTTTTACCCAAATGATACTGTTTTTAATGAAATTCTTATAAGAAACGAAGAGTTTTATGTTACTACGATTGATGAAACTTCTTCTTCTTCAAATCCAAGTTTTCAGGTAGATTTTTTAGGTTTCTCGTATATTTTTAATGTTGAAAAAGTAAATAATGAATATACATTGGTTTCAAATGCACAAAATTCTGAAATCGAATTATTGACACTATTTTCAACGCCAGAAAAGACATACAATAACCTACTTGTTTTAAATAATCAAGCTAGCCGATTCACGGAAAAATCTGATTATTTAAATAAGTTATATTATAGCACAAATGAGGGGGTAGTCGCTTTTGAATCGAAAGATGGGCAGTTGTTTTATTTGGCTGATAAATAATCCAATTTGATCAACTAGATACACTGTTCGGAAACAAATAGCAGTATAGTTTATATGAAAAGCCTTGTCGCACTGAGTTTAGTGCGACAAGGCTTTTTTATTTCTTCGCTATTGGATTCGACAAATTCTTGTAATCGATTAACTCCATTCTAACGGAACCGATTAATATCTTTGCTTTCGCTAAAACGGGGATTTTATTTTCATCCTTTGTAATATAAACAGTTAAGGCATCGTCGTCTTTAAAAATTCGGCCTTCTTGCACTGCTGGGTGAAATACCATACACTCAAATTTACCTGCATCAACTTTTACTGTTTTTGTACCTGCATATTTAATTCGAATAGGAATTATTTCTGCATCAACAAATGCTTCAAATTCAAAAATCTGACCTTTCTTAGCTCCTGTAAAATCTATAGTTCTAGCATAATAAAAAGAAGAAATCATGTCTTGAATTCCATGAGGAACTTCATATTGTTTTTCTTTTTTTACATCAGTAACCGTTCTTTTATTCTGGAAAAACTGATAGTCTTGTTGTTTTTTATATCCACCTTCTTCAATTCGTCTAACGAATAACCAAGGAAAAATCCCCTGGGCATCTAGGTAAGTATCGTATTGATCTCTTACTTTAAAAAACCAATCGAATGCAGATATACTATAGCCTCTGCCTTCGACCCATAATATGTCTCGACCTTGAATTTTCTTTGGAGCTTCCTTAATTTCTAAAGTGGCTTCGCCTGCATTCAGAAACCCATAGGCAAGTTTGTACTTTAAAAATTCACCCACTTTAAAGGCTTTATTTTCAACCTTTCGGTATTTAAATGCTGTGTCTTCATTCTCAATAATTTCTTGGACTTTATCAGCTTCTTGTGCGTTGGCATTGGCACTAATATTAAATAAAATGGCAATGCTTAAAAGTGTGATCATTCGTTTCATAATGATTTTTTTCTTTAAGCTTTCCAAATAATATGCCATAGCTTCTTTTAGTTGTTAAGTTGTTCAATTTTAGTGGACAGATCCCACAGAGTAACGCCAATACTTACCGAGATATTGAGAGAGTGTTTGGTGCCTTTTTGTGGAATTTCTAATACAAGGTCTGATAAATCTACCACCTTTTGATCTACGCCTTTTACTTCATGACCGAAAATTAGTCCAAACTTTTGGCCTTTCTTTACTTTGAAGTCATTCAAGTAAACGCTGTTTTCCGTTTGTTCCACAGCAAGTAATGTAAAGTGTTCTTTTTTAAGAGCACTTAAAGCATCTTCTGTCTGTTCAAAGTATTTCCAATCGACAGATTCGGTAGCTCCCAATGCCGTTTTATTGATTTCTCGATGTGGAGGTTGTGCAGTAATTCCGCAAAGGTAAATTGCTTGAATCGCAAAAGCATCCGAAGTTCTAAAAACAGACCCAATGTTGTTTAAACTTCGGAGTTATCTAGAATTACTATAATGGGGATTTTGGGAGTTTTTTTGAACGTTTCAACATCCATTCTTCCTAATTCGTCGTTGGCGAGTTTTCTATTCATGCTTTTTGTGAAAAACTATTAATAAGTAGCGGATAACAAAGGTAGTGCTAGCAAAGCGATCTTACTACTTTTAGATTTCTAAAATAGTGATGTGGGAGCGAAGAAAAAAATAGATATGCCGAAGAAGGAAACTCCTTTGATGAAGCAATTCAATCAGATCAAAGGGAAATATCCTGATGCGGTATTATTGTTTAGGGTAGGTGATCTCTACGAAACGTTTGGAGATGATGCTGTCAAAGCATCAAAAGCCTTGGGAATTACTTTAACAAAGCGTCACAATGGGTCTGCAAATGAGATTGCTCTAGCGGGCTTTCCTCACCATTCATTAAATACATATTTACCTAAGTTAGTTCGAGCGGGTTACCGCGTTGCAATATGCGATCAGCTAGAAGACCCAAAACAAACCAAAACGATTGTTAAAAGAGGAATAACGGAATTGGTAACACCAGGAGTTTCTTACAATGATGAAGTTCTGTCGCAAAATTCAAATAATTTTTTAGCGGCAGTTCATTTTGCAAGGAAAGGTGGTTTAGTTGGGGTGTCGTTTTTAGATGTTTCTACAGGAGAATTTCTTTTAGCTGAAGGAAATGAGGAGTATGTGGATAAACTCTTGCAAAGTTTTCAGCCGAGTGAAATTCTTTTCCAAAAGCAACATAAAAAACAATTTGAAGCTTGTTTTGGAACAGGATTCTTCACTTACATGTTAGAAGACTGGGTGTTTTCGCAAGAATTTGGTGAAGAGACTTTATTAAAGCATTTTGCAACAAAGTCGTTAAAAGGTTTTGGAGTTCAAGAATTAAAGGCAGGTGTAATAGCGGCAGGTGCTGCTTTGCATTATCTTGCAGATACCCGACATGATAAGTTAAAACATATCAATAATGTTTCTAGAATTGATGCCAATCAATATGTTTGGTTAGATCGTTTTACAATACGAAACTTGGAGTTGATGTATTCTCCTCATGAAGGAGCAACTACTTTGTTGGATGTGATGGATGAAACTATCTCTCCAATGGGAGCCAGAATGATGAAACGTTGGGTAGCATTTCCATTAAAAGACATTCAACCGATTCAAGAACGCCATTCGGCAGTGGAGTTTTTATTGAAAGACACGTTGACATCGCAAGAGTTAAGACAATGTATCTCCCAAATTGGAGATCTAGAGCGCTTAATTTCAAAAGTATCAACAACACGGATAAATCCAAGAGAAATGCGGCAATTGTCTTTGGCAATGTCGATGATAGAACCCATTAAAGAAGTAGCTCAAAAGGCAAAGAATCCTTCTTTAAATAGAATTGCTGAACAGTTGAATTTATGCAAGAGTTTGGTCGAAAAGATTCAATCACAATTGCAAGAAGAGCCGCCTGTTTTGATTCAAAAGGGAAATGTAATTGCAGAAGGAGTAAATGCGGAGTTAGATGAGTTGAGAAAACTTCAGACGGGAGGAAAACGATTGTTGTCTGAAATGCAACAACGAGAGACAGAACGAACAGGGATTTCCTCCTTAAAGATTGCTTTCAACAATGTTTTTGGATATTACATTGAAGTGAGAAATGCCCATAAAGATAAAGTTCCAGAAGAATGGATTAGAAAACAGACTCTGGTAAATGCTGAGCGCTACATTACTGAGGAATTAAAAGAATACGAATCTAAAATTTTGGGCGCTGAAGAAAAGATCGGAGTGCTAGAGAATTCTATTTATAGCAGTCTAGTGTTGGAAACGGCTGAATATATTTCTCCCATACAATTAAATGCAAACTTAATAGCAAAGTTGGATTGTTTGTTGTCTTTTGCAACTCTTGCTGAAACTCGAAATTATGTAAAGCCTGAAGTAAATGAAAGCTTAATAATTGATATTAAGGCTGGTCGACATCCGGTGATTGAGCAGCAATTGTCGGTTGGAGAAGAGTACATTTCGAATGATATTTATTTAGATAACGAGGCACAGCAAGTCATTATGATTACTGGGCCAAACATGTCGGGTAAATCAGCTTTGTTACGACAAACAGCACTGATTGCATTAATGGCACAAGTTGGAAGTTTCGTTCCTGCTAAGCACGCTAAAATTGGTTTGGTGGATAAAATATTTACCCGTGTTGGAGCATCGGATAATATCTCTTCAGGAGAATCCACTTTTATGGTAGAGATGAATGAAACGGCTAGTATCTTAAATAATATTTCAGAGCGAAGCTTGATTTTATTAGATGAGATAGGTAGAGGGACAAGTACTTATGATGGTATTTCTATTGCTTGGGCGATTGCAGAATATTTGCACGAAAATAAAACTGCTCGTCCTAAAACCTTGTTTGCGACGCATTATCATGAGCTGAATGAGATGTCGAAGAGTTTTAGTCGGGTAAAGAATTTTAATGTATCAGTAAAAGAGGTTGGGAAGAAAATAATTTTCATGCGGAAATTAGTTCCTGGTGGCTCCAATCATAGTTTTGGAATTCATGTAGCAAAAATGGCTGGTATGCCTTCCACCTTAATCAGAAGGGCGAATCAATTGTTGGCAGAATTAGAGAAAAGGAATACAGGAGGAGAAACAAAAGAAGTAATTCAAGAAGCGGGACAGTCAATTGAAGATGATTTTCAATTGAGTTTTTCCAATTGGATGATCCAGTTTTGGAGAATATTAAGGAAGAGTTGACGAAGATTGATATCAATACTTTAACTCCCGTTGAAGCTTTAATGAAGCTAAATGAGATTAAAAATTTGGTCGGAGGAAAGTCCTAGTAACCTGAGCTCGGTTTTTCTTAAGAATTCAGAAGGTAGATTACATTAGCATCAAATTACACCCTCTTACATCAGAGGCATCAAATCTACCTAAAACTTCAAAACTTTGGTCTTCGTACTTTTTACCTAGATCATCTGTTTGAATGAAGGCGCATGAATGAATATTGGCCAAATCAATGATATTAATTGCTCCAGTTTTACCATGTCCAACAAAACAAAATGGGTCATCTTGTTGGCGAATTAAAACATTCATCCAAGCAGAAGTTTCAAATGTTCCATTAGCCTTAGAATACGCTTGAGAAAGTAGTTCAGTCATTCCATATTCAGAATGAATTTGATGAGTAGAAAATCCTTTGTTGAGGTGCTCATGCAGCTCTTCTCTAACTAATTCTCTCCTTCTACCCTTCATTCCGCCTGTTTCCATAACTATTAAATTTTCATGGTGCGGAAGAGTGTATTGGTCAATAAAATCTAGTAAACCAAATGAGACGCCAATAAGCAGCGTTTTTTGATTCACGCTTTGCAGGTCGGTTAGAATCTGATGTAATTCTTTTGTATTATTTAAAAAGAAACCACTGCTTGGATGAGTGCTTTTTTGAATAAAGTCATTCACCATATAAATAAGAGAGGAGCCTTTTCTTTCAAGGTAGGAAGGCAACAAACCAAGGACGCAGTATTCTTTAATATCCCCGTAAAAAGATTCAAACCCTTGTGTGAAACTAGTTTCATAGATGGAAAGGTCTTTCACTAGATGTTGACTCGTTTGCATGCCGCTCGTTCCACTACTACTGAATTTTGCTTCAGCTTCAAACTTTCCTGTTACAACGGTATGCGTTTTAAAGACTGAAATAGGGAGAAATGGAATTTTCTCAAGAGAATTTACTTTGTCTGGCTGACATCCAACAAGTCGACAATAATTCTGATAAGTTGCGTTATGCAGGTATTGAAAATGAAACAATTCGATTGCTTTTTCAGTAAAGTCAAAGCTCATTGAGTTAAAGATGGAAGCTAGAAACTCGCTTTCAGAAAATGAACTTTTGCTTTGCAATAGAATTATTTTATTCTGATTAATTTTAGATCATGAAATATCTCACAAAAATAGGGATTGGATTTAGTTTGGCGCTTTCATTGGCTGCTTGTCGTGATGATGATGAATTCTCTGAAGTTCCTGAACTTTTTTTTAGAGATTTTCAAAAAACGACGAGCACAACAGCAGTTTGGAGTTTAGGGTTTACGGATGGTGATGGAGATATTGGAGTTAGAAACGACGATGATCGAGATAACTTTATCGTGACTATTCATAGAATAGATAATGGGGTAGAGTCTATTATTCCTGATTCTATTGTTGATAGTGATTATAGAATACCTGTAGTAAAAAATATTCCTACTTCTAATGGAATAGAAGGAGAATTTAAGTTTACGCTTGAAACGCTGAGTTATAAATTGTTTCCCGAACCTGTCGATAGCATGTATATCAGTGGTTTCGTTCGGGACCGAGCAAATAATGAGAGTAATGTAGTTAGAACTCCAGTTTTTACAGCTAACTAATATTTACTTGCAATTAAGGGAGAAAATTACAGACTATAAGGGTTTTAGATAGTAAAATCTCGCGGAGAAATTCTGACTTCTTCGATTAGTGAGTTATTAGACATCTTAAGAATACTGGTAACTATTTCAGCAATATCAGTCGCTTGAATCATCTGATTCCTATCAACTTCTAATCCATCCCAAGAAGAAGTATTCACAGATCCTGGATAAATAGCAGAAACTTTAATTCCTTCCTTTCTAAGATTTTCTCTTAAGCTATCGTTCCATCCTTTAAAGGAGTATTTGCTGATGGAATAGTCGGCGGCGAAAGGCATTGCATTGAGACTCATAACAGATCCTATATTTATGATAGTAGACAAACTACAATTCTTAGAGTTTAACACTAATTGAGTAAGATTAACAGCACTGTATAAGTTAACTTCTAATTGATTTTTTAATCCATCTAAACTAATGTTA
>JAESST010000199.1 GCA_016763995.1 Flavobacteriales bacterium
ATGGATCTGGTAGAAATTACAATGGTCCAAAAGTATCTGGAAAAAATATTTTGGAAAACGTTGGGCTTAATGTAATATTTATAGCAAGTTCAGGAACTCCTTACACTTCTAGATCACTAGCAGGAAGCTCTGAAATTTTTAATGGATCTGCAACTCCTCAACCTGTAGAGGGAGATATTAATGGTTCTCGTTTACCTTGGACTCTTAGAACTGATGCCAGATTAGATAAAACGTTTAATATTAATTGGGGAAGTAAGTCTGAAGAGAATAAGAAGATGTGGAAAGATGGTAAGAAACAATCATCTTTAAATGTTTATTTACAAGTATTAAATGCTCTGAACCAGAAGAATATTCAATCTGTATATGCATTCACTGGGAATGCTGATGACGATGGGTTCTTATCTGCTCCTCAATTTCAGAATCAGATTAGACAGCAGATTAGTGCACAGTCTTTCAGGGATCAGTATTCACTGAGATTGCAGAACCCATTTAATTACGAATTACCAAGAAGAATAAGATTAGGAGCTCAGTTAAGCTTTTAAGATTAAAAAAGAGATAGATTATGAAAAAGATAAAAATTTCACTTTTAATCGGGTTATTTATACCTGTTATTGCACTTGCTAAAGGTGGTGACGATATAAAAAATAAACCTAAACCACAGTTAAACTTAGCTGCGGGTTGTGCTCCAGCAAGTAGCATCATATTTCTTGAATTTAACAACGTTAGAACACGTGTTGAAGCAGGGGGCCTTTGGTGGCAAGATAGAGCGAATGGAGTTGCTGATTATGAAGTGCCAAAAGGTTCAGGTAGTTATGCATTATATGCAGGAGGACTCTGGATTGCAGGTACTGATGAGAATGGGCAGCTAAAAGCGGCTGTTAGTAAGTTTGGTTCTACAGGAGTTGATTATTGGACAGGGCCACTAGATACAACCGGTACTGCGGAAATTAACGATTCTACATGTCAGGCATTTAATCGATTCTTTGAATTGAAAAGGTCAGATGTAGCTCTATTTAATGCATATAACCAATCGGTATTGGCAGGTACGGCAGCAATTGATTTTCCGAACTATCAGATTCCGAATACAATATTAGAATGGCCAGGAAATGGAAATGTAATAAGAGGGCAAGATTTTAGAATTGCACCTTATGTAGATGTAGCAGGGGATGATTCTTATGAACCAGAGCTAGGCGATTACCCTTTCTTTGATTTGGATGGAGATATTGATTGTAGAGCAGATAGGTCAGACAGATCTATTAGTGGAGCAAGACCTTTGTTTGGAGACCAAACATATCGGTGGATTTTCTACGATAAAGGGAATTTGCATACTGAATCAAACGCCCCTTCTATTGGAATGGAAATACATGGTCAAGCGTTTGCTTTTGCAGCAAATGATGAAATCAACGATATGACATTCTATAATTTTGAGTTGATTAACAGATCTACTTTTACGTTAACGAATACCTATTTTGCAAGTTATGTAGATCCTGATGTTGGAGCTTCAGCGGATGATTTTGTGGGATGTGATGTGGCAAGAGGACTAGGTTATGCTTTTAACGGTAGTGGAGCAGAAAATGACCCTGGACAAGGTGGTCAAAATGGATATGGAGCTAATCCTCCTGCAATTGGTATTGATTTCTTTGAAGGCCCTTATCAAGATGCAGATGGAATTAATAACGAGGTAGGAATTGGTCCAGGAGAAGCATTGAATGGCCTTGGTTATTTTGATGTGAATGACACCATTGATCCTGATTTAGTCCCTGATAACGAAAGATATGGAATGAGAAGGTTTGTTTACTATAATATCGGCTTTGGACCAAACGAAGATCCTACTCTAGCAGTACATTACTATAACTATATGAGAGGTATATGGAAGAATGGTAGGAGAATGAGACATGGTGGAAATGGGTTTAATTCCGCGGCAGTTGAAGCAATTAATACTGACTTTATGTTTCCGGGAACAAGTGATCCATTACATTGGGGTACAACAGATGAAAACGGAATTACAACGATACCAGCAAACTTAAATTGGACAGAGGATAATCCTGGTGCGGGAGAAGCTTCTAATACGGCTGGGGATAGACGTTTCCTTCAATCTGCAGGACCATTTACTTTACGACCAGGTAATGTGAATGATATTACTGTTGGTGTGGTATTTGCTCAAGCTACAAGCGGAGGAAGACTTGCTTCTGTAGAAGAATTGTTTGTTGCAGATGATAAAGCCCAAGCTTTGTTTGATAACTGTTTCCAAGTTTTATCTGGTCCTGATGCGCCAGATGTTACGGTTCAGGAGCTGAATAAAGAGTTGATTTTCTATTTATCAAATTCAGCAGGAAATAATATTGGAGAGGCATATGAAGTGACTGATCCCAATATAATTACTCCAGATTCACTAGTTGCAGATGGACTTTTCTTTGATGATAAATATAGATTTCAAGGGTATCAGGTATTTCAACTTGCAGGACCTGGAATTTCTGTGAATGATATAGAGAATCCTGATAAAGCTAGAATTGTTTTTCAGTGTGACATTAAAGATGGAGTAGCAGACCTTATCAATTTTACATTTGATAAATCGTTAAATGCAAATATGCCTCTTAGAAAAGTAATAGCTGCTGATGCAGGAATACAAAGAAGTTTTTCAATAAAAGAAGATTTATTTGCTACTGAAGATGCAAATTTGGTAAACTTTAAAACGTATTATTATATAGCAATTGCGTACGGCTACAACGAATTCAAGCCATATCTTCAGGGTTCTGCTCCTGATCCTGCTTCACCTTTTTCTCCTGCATATGATGGGCAAACTACTCCGTACCTTGCTAGTAGACAGTCTGGTACAGGCGGGTCTGTTGCTGCTTTTACAGCTATACCACACGATCCAACCGTTGAAAGTGGAGGAGTTATTATTAATTCTTCTTTTGGGGATGAAATAGGAGTAACAAGATTACAAGGTTCAGGTAACGGAAGTAATGCTTTAACAATTACTCAGGAATCAATTGATAATATTTTAGCAACGAAGGCATGGGAAGATACTGTTGCCAATATTGGAGTAATTGATTATGTTGTTGGACAAGGCCCTTTTCAAGTGTCCGTTATTGATCCATTGAATATAGTTGATGGGACGTATTATCTTAAAATGATAGATAATGATTCTAAATCAAGCTACAATTGGAAACTTTGGTTAAGTGGTTCAACGGATACTGTATATTCAGATACAACTCTTGAGTTTTATAACCAACAGTTGTTAATTGAGCCAAATTGGGGACTTTCAATTACCATTCAAGATGGGATTATTCCTGGTTCTAAACAAGTTGGAACTGCGAACGGATTTGTATCTGCAAGCATAACATTTGCAGATGGAGAAGATAATCAGTGGTTATCTGGTATTCCTGACTCTGACTTTGAAGGAGCAACGAACTGGATTTTGGCTGGTACAGGAGAACAAGGCGATGCTGTATTTTTTGATTATACATATGGACCTGACGATTTTGTGGATCCTAATCAAGATTATGAGCAAATTTTAGGAGGGGTAATAGCACCATATGCTCTGGTAAGATACGAGCAAGGAAATGGTTCTACTGTAAATGCTCCGGCGAATAGTAATGTAGATGTTGGAATTGCGAACTTAGCAAATTTGAAATCGATCCAATTGGTAATAACAAGCGATAAATCTAAATGGACTAGATGTCCGGTTATTGAAACTAAGGATGATGGATTAGCAGATCCTGATAATCCAAATATCTTGCTGCACCTAAAGAATCAAGTAAAGGTTACGAAACTTTCAGTTGATAAAGATGGTAATGCTTCGGATACGACTGGTTTGAGTGGTTTAACTTTAGCTGAAATTAGTGATACGCTGAAAGCAATGGGTGATACATTAGAGGGTGATGCTGCTTTTGTAGATGCGTTTGGGATGGGATGGTTTCCAGGTTACGTAATTGAAAAGGAAACTGGTAAGAGATTAAACATGGCGTTTGGTGAGGATACGCGATATAGCTTAAACAATGGTGATGATATGCTTTGGAATCCTACTTCTACCTTTATAGATGGAGTATTTCCAGACCTTAACAACGTATGGGGAGGTAAGCACTTTATCTACATCTTTAGAGAAATTCAACCTAAGCCTGCTCCTGGAACTCCGTCTGCTCCAGATGATGAAGATCCTCGTTATTATAGTAGTGCTTTGGGGAAACCAATAGTACCTGTTTACGATAATGGTGCTGCACTTAGAGTGCTTTTAAGTGAAGAAGGAGGATCTAAGAATAACCTAAGACGCCAATTAGGTTGGGCTGCTTGTAGTTGGGTTGCGTTACCATTTTTAGCTTTTGGTGAAGAACTTTTATCGAATGATGTTCAAATTGATGTAAATGTGAACTCTACTTTTGGTGTTCAACCTTCATTTGTGCTAGAAGATGCAAGTCTTGATAATGAAGGAAGAGGCTTGTATAGATTTAGTACCACAGGAAAAGGGACTTTAAAATTTCAAACTGCTGTGTTAAGCAATGCCTTGGAAAAAATAAATGTGGTACCTAACCCTTATTATGCAATCAGTAACTATGAGTTATCTCAGTTAGATAATACGGTTAAGTTTACAAACCTTCCTGAGAATTGTAACATTACCATATACAATACAAATGGGACAGTGATTAGAAAATATACTAAATCAAGTCCGCAGAACTTTTTGGACTGGGATTTGAATAACCAAGTTGGAATACCAATTTCAAGTGGTGTTTACATAATACATGTGGAGGTTCCAAATGTTGGAGAGAAGATTTTAAAATGGTTTGGAGTTGTTAGACCAGTGGATTTGAACAATTTCTAAAAAAAGAAGAGTATGAAAAAGATAACATTAACAATAGCTTTTGCTTTGGCTTTAGTTTCATTCGATTCTATAGCTGGAAACGAAGATAGAGCCGGCGAAGCTGGAGCATCAGAGTTATTAATAAACCCCTGGGCTAGAAGTTCTGGTTGGGGTGGAGCAAATACTGCAAGCATTAGAGGTTTAGAGGCCATGAATTTAAACGTAGCGGGACTTTCATTTGTTAAAAATGTTGAGTTGGTGGCGGCTAATACAAGATGGTTAAGTGGGACAGATATTAATATTTTTAGTATAGGATTTGCAAAGAAGATGGGTGAATCTGGAGCTCTAGGCATTTCTATTACTTCCATGAGTTTTGGAGAGATCGACGTTACAACTGTTGCTCTACCTGATGGTGGAGTAGGGACTTATGAACCAAACTATTTGAACATTGGAGTGGCTTACTCGAAGAAGTTTTCAAATAGTATTAGTGGTGGCTTAGTAGTGAGAATGATTTCAGAGGCAACGGCTGATGTTAAAGCGGGAGGACTTTCTATTGACGTAGGTGTAAACTATGTTACTGCTGAGAATGATGCATTCAAATTCGGAATAACATTGAGAAATGTTGGACCAACTACTAAATATCAAGGAAATGGTTTGTCGATTCAATCGGATGTTCAAAATACTGATCGAACACTTACCTTTCAAAGAAGGAGTAATGAATTTGAATTACCTTCATTAGTTAATATTGGAGCTTCATACGATTTCTTCTTAACAGAGGCTAAAGAAACAGAAGATGGGGCCTTTATTGCTGAACATAGAATCACAACAAGCGGAACTTTTACGTCCAATGCATTTACACGTGATCAAATCAGAATTGGTGCCGAATATGCGTTTCAGAATAGGTTCATGGTAAGAGGAGGATATGTTTATGAAACAGATACAAACGACGAGACAATTACTAGAACTACTTCAGTTGGACCTACAGTTGGAGCAACTATTGAAGTTCCTACAAACGAAAGTGGATCAACGATTGGAATTGATTATTCTTACAGAGTTACAAGAACTTTCGATGGAACTCATGCAATTGGCTTAAGGTTGGCGTTCTAAAAAGTTAAAAATTCATACATTTGAAAAGAGGATCTCGTAAAGGGGTTCTCTTTTTGAATTATATACAAGTCATAATTAAATCAGATGAGTCAAATTAGTTATTTTACTGAAGAAGGATTACAAAAAGTTAAAGAGGAGTTAAGTCACCTTAAAAAGGTAGAAAGACCATCCATTTCTCAACAAATTGCCGAAGCAAGAGACAAGGGAGATCTTTCTGAGAACGCAGAATACGATGCAGCAAAAGAAGCCCAAGGCTTATTAGAACTAAAGATTAGCAAGCTTCAAACACTTGTGGCAAATTCTAGAGTAGTTGATGTATCAGAGCTGGATACTTCTAAAGTATTAATCCTTTCGAAGGTGAAAATTAAAAATTTGGCAAATGCTGCTGAGATGGAATATACTATTGTTTCTGAAAAAGAAGCTAACATGCAGGAAAAGCGTATTTCTGTTGAATCTCCTATTGCTAAGGGCTTATTAGGTAAGAAGATTGGCGATATGGCAGAAGTTACAGTGCCTTCAGGGGTTATGAAATTTGAAATACTAAATATCAGTAGATAATGCCAGCTATTTTTTCGAAGATTATTAGTGGTGAAATACCTTGTCATAAAATAGAAGAAAACGAAAGTTTTCTTTCTTTTTAGATATAAGTCCATTAGTAAAAGGTCATACTCTTGTTATTCCTAAAAAGGAGACTGACTATATCTTCGATATGGCGTCTGAAGAATACATGCAGCTATGGGCTTTTGCTCAGATGGTTGCTAAGAAATTGAAGAGTAAAATTAAATGTAAACGGATAGGAATTGCGGTAATAGGATTAGAAGTCGCTCATGCTCATATTCACCTAGTTCCCATCAATAATGTATCTGATATCAATTTTGCAAGCCCAAAGTTGAATTTATCTCCTGATCAATTATCGGAAATAGCAAAACAAATTAACGCTTAAGCTTTTCTATCTGGATTATTTTTTAGAAAAGAATCCCAACCTGAATAAGAAGCTTTAGTACTTATAGTATTGCCTTGAAAGTGATGACAAATTGCAACAGCTAATCCATCTGTGGCATCTAAGTATTTTGGAGACTCCTTGTAATTTACAATAGACTTTACCATAGCAGCAACCTGCTCTTTTGAGGCTGCTCCTTTACCGGTTACTGCTTTCTTAATCTTTTTTGGCATATACTCAGTCACTGGAACTTCTCTCAGCATAGATGCTGCCATAGCTACTCCTTGTGCACGACCTAATTTTAACA
The DNA here is from genome assembly GCA_016763995.1 of Flavobacteriales bacterium. Taxonomy (GTDB): domain Bacteria; phylum Bacteroidota; class Bacteroidia; order Flavobacteriales_E; family Vicingaceae; genus NORP294. The sequence goes on from JAESST010000199.1 coordinate 7,153, forward strand.
TAGATTGAGCATTTTTACCATAAAAAGGTGCTTCAATGGCCATTTCATCTACTTTGTACTCATCTATCATGCCCAAGGTTCTCTCAAATATTTTCGTAAGTCTTAGAGAGTGGTCCTCGTATTTTGCTAGATGAATCGCTCCCATAGCCAGTAACGAAATCTCTTTTTTTCGAATAGAAATAATTCCATACCCCATTATGGTAGTACCTGGGTCTATTCCTAGAATAATCTTTTCTACTTCTTTAACTTTAGCCATCATTGGAAAAGACAAAGCTATATAAAATAGGGAATACTTTGCTAAGTATTTTGATTGCGATTTTAGCTATTTGCTATTTGATATATGTATTAAATAATAAAGTAGCTGAGCTAAATTTTTCAGCTATAAAAACAAGTTTATATTCTAATTTTCTGTTTGGGTTATTGGTTCTTAGCTTAATGCCATTAAATTGGTTCTTTGAGGTGGTCAAATGGAAATTGATGATTAATAGACTTCAACAAATAACAGTTTGGCAAGCTGTAAAAAGCATCAGTTTTGGAATAAGTTTGGCCTTAATTACTCCCAATAAGATAGGGGATTTTGGAGGAAGACTCTTGTACATAGCGAAAGAGAAAAGATGGCAAGCTTTATATTATGATTCATTTTTATCGTTGACGCAGTTGCTGGTAACTATTAGTTTGGGAATAATAGGAGGGAGTTATTATGTTCAAATGAAGAATATGTGGTCGAATATTTTTTTCTCTGGATTTGAATATGTGGCTTTCTTATTAGTAGCAATGCTTACCCTACTGTTTCTATTATACAAGATAAAGGGAACTTTTGTAAATTCATTTTTAGGTAGATTTAATGGAAAGGTGAAGCTCGATATTGATATAAAAATTAGAACAAAAGCTTTGATAATGAGCTTGTTTCGTTTTCTCGTTTTCTCTACACAATTCTACATTTTAATCTGGATTTTTGATTATTCAGTAACTATTAATCATGCTTTTATTGGGATATCTACTATTTACTTGATAACGTCCATATTACCTACTGGATGGATTTCGGATTTAGCAGTCCGCACTTCTGTAGCATTTTATATTTTTAATTCACTTGGATACTCAGGAGAGGCCGCTTTATTGGCATCCAGCTTATTGTGGGTCATTAATTTGTTAATTCCTGCCATGTTTGGCTTGTTAAACTTACGTGGCTTGAATTGGATGACATTAAAAGAGGAATTGAAAGGATGGTAGCATTTATCTTTTTCCTATATGTCTGTTTTATTGTATGGCTAATTTGGGGATTATCCAAAAAAAAATCTGGAACAGAGGCTACAGTTTTACCTTATGTATCAGTTGTAATAGCGTTTAGGAATGAGTCAATTAATTTGGTTCGAATATTTGATTGTTTAGAGAAGCAAAAATTTCCGATGGAGCGCTTCGAAATTATTTTTGTGAATGACCATTCAAGTGATAATGGAGAATTTCTTTTAAAAGAACGAATACTTCTATCAAACTTGAATAGTAGAATAGTAGCACTCACCGATCGGACTGGGAAAAAAAGTGCGATTGAATTGGGGCTGACTGAAGCTAACAACGATATAATTGTAACTGTAGATGCTGATTGTCGAATGAATCAATATTGGTTAGCTGCAATGACAAAAAGGTTTAAATCCGAAGAAGTTTCAATGGTTTTAGGGCCAATAATACTAGAAGGTAAGCAGGGTGTTTTTGATCATATTCAAGTTACTGAATTTTCTACTTTGATGGGAATGACAATGGCAACAGCGAATAATGGTCGACCTATTCTTTCCAATGGGGCAAATTGCGCCTTTCGTAGAAGAGAATTTTTAGAAAATAATCCCTATAGTGAGAATAGGAAAGTAGAAACAGGGGACGATATCTTCTTATTGCATAGCCTTAAGAAAGCAGCAAGAACGGAAATTGAATTTTGCAATGAATTGGATGCCCTAGTAAAGACTTCAACAAAAACGACTTTGAGTTCATTTTTATCTCAACGTTTACGGTGGGCTTCGAAAACAAAAAATTATAAGGATATAGATACGTTATGGATGGGAGCTCTCTTATTTGCAATTAACTTGAGCGTTTTAATAGTATTTATTAATATGCTTTTAAGAAATATTCCTTTTGAAAAACTAGGCTTGATATTTTTGTTTAAATGGATTTTGGATCTTCTGTTTTTACAGAGAGTTCCTATATGGTTGAGACCTGATAAAATTATCTTTTCTTCTTTTTTCCTTTCAATTGTATATCCTTTTTATTCCGTTGGAATTGCTTTGCTATCTTTGTTTTATAAGCCGAATTGGAAGGGCAGAAAAATTTAATCAGTATTGGGACGTAAAGAATTATCACCTATTCAGTTGGCTTGGAGAAAATTCTTGAAAAATAGAATTGCTGTCTTTGGTCTAGGAGTAATTATTACTTTTTTATTAATTGCTGTACTTGGGCCTTTGATTCGACTTGATAGTTCTCCAAAAGCAAATCAACAGAAATTAGAATTAGCTCGAAAAAAGCCAGGATTTTCAGCCGAATTCTTAAGAGTACCGAAGCAATACCTTGAAGAAAGATCTTTGCTTAAGGGTATTTTCTTTGGTTTTTTACCCTCTTATACAGAAATACCCATTTATCAGTACGAGTTAAAAGGAGATTCCATTATTGCGGAAAAGTATACTGGTGACCAACCTAACAATGGAGAGATTGTGAAATATTCTTCTGAAAATTTTTCAGAATTTGAAATTTCCAATATTATTGTCAAAAAACGCTTTTTACTAGGAACCGATCGCTACGGAAGAGATTTATTGAGTCGTTTAATGGCAGGAACTTGGATTTCTTTTACAGTGGGAATTATCTCAATCCTAATCTCCCTGTTTATAGGGATTAGCTTAGGGTCAATAGCAGCTTATTTTGGTGGTAAAATAGATGAACTTATTATGTGGATGATTAATGTAATCTGGTCTATTCCAACATTGCTATTTGTAATTGCTATGACTCTAGCTTTGGGGAAAGGACTCTGGCAAGTATTTGTTGCTGTTGGTTTAACAATGTGGGTAGAAGTTGCTAGAGTTGTAAGAGGACAGGTGATGAGTACAAAACAAATGGAGTTCGTGGAAGCTGGAAGGTCATTTGGGTTTAAAAACGCACGTATTATTTTTAGACACATTTTACCGAACGTAACAGGGCCTATTGTTGTAATTTCTGCGTCTAATTTTGCAGCTGCTATTCTAATTGAGGCAGGATTAAGTTTCTTGGGCTTTGGAGCACAACCTCCTCAAGCTACCTGGGGGAAAATGATTTCTGAGCATAAAGGGTATATCATCACGGGAGATGCATACTTAGCTATTTTTCCAGGGATTGCAATTTGTTTATTAGTTCTTTCTTTTGTTTTAGTAGGAAATGGTTTAAGAGACGCGTTTGATACAAAAGGAGTAAAGAATTTGAGTCTTTAAAATAACAATAGGGCAGATAAGTAGATAAGGCTTCCTGTTAGCATTAAGATCAATGTATAAGGAATGATATCTTTTGCTTTCAATTTTGTAATTCCTAAAAGTGGCAATGCCCAGAAAGGTTGTAGCATGTTTGTTAGTTGATCTCCATAAGCGAGCGCCATAATGCTTTTAGAAAAGGGAACTTGAAGACTCTCTGCAGCTTGAATGATAATCGGTCCTTGAACCGCCCATTGTCCACCACCACTAGGAACAAAAATATTGACAATCCCTGCGCTGATCATGGTGAAAATTGGAAATGTAGTCTCGTTAGCTATTTCTACAAAAAAGCCTGACATTAGATTAACTAGGCCGGAACTTTTCATAATTCCCATAATCCCAAAATAAAGAGGGAATTGAATCAAAATACCAGACGCACCACCAATAGCTTGGTCTGTTGCTTTTAGAAAGGCAAGAATGTTTTTATGAAACAAAATTGCTAAGCCGAAAAGTGTAAGGTTAATAAAGTTAGGAGTAATGAATCCAAATTGTAATAAGTTGGCTTGGCTAGATATCTTATAGCATATATAAATCAATACAATTAGTCCAATAGTCTTTGTAGTGAGTATAGAAGTATCAAAATGTTCAGCACCTTTAGGTTCGTTGCTTTGTTCCTCAACAGAATCACTATTATATTTTAATATACTCAGATCTGTTGAAACTCTTCTTTTACCCAGAAAGTACATGAGCCCCGGTAATATTATTAATACTGCAAAACAAGCATAAATATTCATTCCTGAAAAAACGGTTTCTGAAAAAGGGATAGAATTGGGGAGCAATGCCAGTTTCTCTTCTGTTAGAATTCCTTGCATAAGATTAGACAAATGCCCCTCTTCAGCTACTTTTGTTGTAGATGAGCCGCTGATCCCTCCATGCCATACCATTAAGCAAGAATAACCAGCAGCTCCAATTAAAGGGTAATTTAAACTCATTCCTTCTTTCAACGCTTTTTCGCCAATTTTTCGACTTATGATTGCGCCAAAAATTAGCCCTAGACCCCAGTTAAAAAGTGCGACAAGAATAGTAGAAAAAGTAACCAAAGCTGCAGCTTTGGCATTACTTGTCGCAAATTTTGTAATGAATTTGATAATTTTACTAATGAAAGGAGTAACAGCTAATATATGCCCTAAGACTAGCATTAACATCATCTGCATAGCAAAAACCATTAAACTCTTATTCCATAATCCTTCTTCCCAATATCCTAGTAGTTTAAATAAGTAGACTTCTTCTCCTTGATAATTTTCGTTTGTAAACAGGTAGGCACATAGAAAAGTAACTAGAGTCAAAATAAAGGCAATAGAAAGTGGAGTAGGGAGTAAATATTGGAAGGCTTTACTATATTTTTCAGTGAATTTCATTGTGGATTATTCTAGTATTAAAAATAGTACAAAAGGCTTTGATTTAATAATTTTAAGCAGGTTCAAAAAGTAAGTATGGAAAAGAGTGAAGTGCTAAAAAAGATAGAAGAATTAAGCGAAAGTTTACGTCAACATAATCACAATTATTACATAGATGATAATGCGACTATTTCTGATTATGAGTTTGATATGCTTCTAAAAGAGCTTCAGGAGTTGGAAGATAAATTTCCTGAATTTGCCGATGAAAATTCTCCGACCAAAAGAGTAGGAGGAAGCATCACGAAAAAATTTGAAACTGTTATTCACAGATACCCTATGCTTTCTTTAAGTAATAGCTATAATCGGGAGGAGTTAACTGAGTTTGACGAAAGAGTTCAGAAGCTCGCTGGTAAAAAAGTAGAGTATACTTGTGAACTAAAATATGATGGAGTAGCCATTGGAATTTCATATAAGAAAGGAAGGCTTTATAGAGCAGTTACTCGAGGTGATGGATCTAAAGGCGATGATGTTACAGCAAATGTTAAAACGATACGGTCGATTCCACTTCAATTAAAAGGAAATTTTCCGGACGATTTTGAGATAAGAGGGGAGATTTTTTATCCTTTGTCTGTTTTTTCAGAATTGAACGAGAAAAGGGAGAAAGAAGGAGATGATCGCTTAGCAAATCCAAGAAACGCAGCTTCGGGAACATTAAAAATGCACGATTCTAAAGTTGTTGCAAGTCGTAAGTTAGGTTGTTATTTATACTATGTCTTGGGAGAGAACCTACCCTATAGGAGTCATTCAGAAAATTTAGCGGCGGCAGCAACTTGGGGATTTAAAGTCCCTAAAATGGATAAGAAGTTATTTTCGATCAGTAATAGTATTGATGAGATATTCGAGTTCATTGATTATTGGAACTTGGAACGGCATCAATTAGACTTTGAGATTGATGGAATTGTTATTAAAGTAAACGATTACGATTTACAAGAAGAACTTGGATTTACAGCGAAGAGTCCTCGATGGGCTATTGCTTATAAGTTTAAAGCAGAACAGGCTGAAACAAAATTGAATCAAATTACCTATCAAGTAGGAAGAACTGGAGCGATAACACCTGTAGCAAATTTAGAACCTGTATTATTAGCAGGAACGACCGTAAAACGGGCATCATTGCATAATGCAGACCAAATTGAAAAACTGGATATTCGTGAAGGAGATATAGTACAGGTAGAAAAAGGGGGAGAAATCATTCCCAAAGTAGTAGGAGTAAACTTAGCAATGAGATCGTCAGATTCAACAGCTACTCATTATATTGAACAATGCCCGGAATGCGAAACGGACTTAATAAGAATAGAAGGAGAAGCGCAACATTATTGCCCAAATAGTTCATTTTGTCCTCCTCAAATCAAAGGGAAGATGACTCATTTTATTTCTCGAAAGGCCATGGATATTGATGGACTAGGAGAGGAGACGATTGAACAGTTATTTGAAGTAGGATTAGTCAAAAATATAGTGGATCTCTATGACTTAACTGCTGAGGATTTATTACCGCTTGAGCGTATGGCTCAAAAGTCTGTTATGAACCTCCTAGAAGGAGTTGAAAATTCGAAACAGATCCCTTTTCAAAGAGTATTGTTTGGGATTGGTATCCGATATGTAGGAGAAACAGTGGCAAAAAAATTAGCAAAGCATTTTAAATCGATTGATGCAATTGTGAATGCCAGTTTTGAAGAGATGATCAATGTTGATGAGATCGGAGACAAAATAGCAGAAAGCTTGCAGCAATATTTTGCTAATGAAGATAACCGAGCTTTGATTTATAGTTTGAAAGAGAAAGGCCTTCAGATGGAAATGGAAGAAGTTGAAAGCACTCAAGTATCTAACGTATTTGAAGGGAAGACCTTCGTAGTATCAGGGGTATTTGAAAACTACAGTAGAGATGGCTTGAAAAAAGAGATAGAAGCTAATGGAGGTAAAAATGTTGGATCAATTTCGAAAAAAACGAACTACTTGCTGGCAGGTGATAAAATGGGGCCTGCAAAAAAAGAAAAGGCAGAGAGTTTAGGAGTTACTATTCTCTCGGAAACAGAATTTACCGAGATGCTTCATTAATTTGATAGAAGATTCCATCAAAACTAATTTTATCAGTTTCTAACATAAATTGAAGCATTTTGACTTGGTCAGATTTATTATACTTCTTGAGATGTGAGTTAAGTTCTTCTAGTTTTAACTTTTTAATTATTAGAGTTTTTAAAATAAGAGCCTGAAGTTTTTCGAATTCAGAACCATCAAGTTGCTTCCTTTTATTATCCAAACAGACATCACAAACTCCGCAAATTGTTGGATTAAGTTCACCAAAGTATTCTAGCAATAATCGACTTCTACAGGTCTTTTTATTTTCAGCATATTGGATGACAGAGCTAAGTTGTGTTATGGCTATTTGTTTCCTTTCGTGATAGTTTTCTTTGCTAATTTTTAGTTGAGATTGATCTACTCTTGCTTGTGTGTAGGTAATCTTAGGTAAAGAACTTTGCGCTTCGTATTGAATTATTTCTAAGGTTTGTAGCCTATTTAAATTTTCTACAACTTTTCCTTTTGAGAGATTCGAATTTTTAGCAATGTCCAATTCGTTTATGTTTACAAAACCTTCCATTAACCCACCATAAGTTCTTAGTAAAGTCTTGATGAAAAAATCATAGATTTTATTCCCAACTTGGAATTTGTATAGATCTTCTTTTGAAAGAGAAATATGTAAACGAGCAGGAATTGCAAAGTTTTCGGAAACAGATAGATATGCTTCTTTTTCTAAAAAATGAATGGCTTTATGTATATCATAAATATTGAGTTTGTAACGCCTAGAAAATTCTTTAATATCTAAGGAATAAGCCTGATCCAAACCTCCATTAATAGGTATTTGAAAATAGTTAGCGAGACAGAGATATACCTTTTTTATAAAATCAATCTCAGGAAAATTATTTTCTACTTTTTCCTGAAGTGTTTGAGTCATTGATGGGCTCAGTAATAGTACGGCGAAAGCTTTTTGTTCATCTCTTCCAGCTCTCCCTGCTTCTTGAAAGTAAGCTTCCAGCGAAGAAGGTAAGTCGAGGTGGATTACAAATCGAACATCGGGCTTATCGATTCCCATACCAAAGGCATTGGTTGAAACAATCACCCGAGACTTATTCTGTATCCAATTACTTTGTTTTGTTTTTCGTTCTTCAGAACTGAGACCCGCGTGGTAAAAATCTGCAGATATTCGATGTTCCAAAAGAGAACGAGTTATTTCTTTTGTTTTCTTTCGGCTGTTAACATATATGATTCCGCTTCCTTTTACTCCATCAATTACTTGTAGCATCTTACCCATTTGGTTATCCGTTTGAATGACAACATAGGCAAGGTTAGATCTTAAAAAACTTTTTTGGATGAGATTATCTGTCTTAAAAAGAAGTTTCTCTTGAATATCTATAGCTACTTCAGGCGTCGCTGTTGCTGTTAATGCGATGAAAGGAATATTGGGTAATTCATTTCTAAGTTCTGCCAATTTAAGATAAGAGGGTCTAAAGTCGTAACCCCATTGAGAGATGCAATGTGCCTCATCTACAGCTACAAGATTTACTTGCATTTTTTTTAGTCGTGCTTTGAATAATTCAGTTTCCAAGCGCTCAGGCGAAATATAAAGGAATTTGAAATTTCCATAAGCAGCATTGTCTAAAGCAATGTCTATTTCCCTTTTACTCATAGCGGAATTAATAGCAATTGCTTTTATTCCTCTTCTTTTTAAATTATCGACTTGATCTTGCATTAGCGCGATC